>NZ_VPBP01000041.1:0-21908 GCF_013418685.1 Acinetobacter sp. YH12129 | reverse complement strand
AGATTTAAATCCAATAGAAAATATGTGGTCACGAGTCAAGGCGATTCGAACTAAGTTTAGAGTTAAAGATATTGATAAATTATTTAAAGATTACTGTAATGATTTATTTGGTATTTAGCTATATGTGCTGATTAATCTAGTTGCCTGTTTTATTTGGGCGATGCTGGTCGCAACGATTGGCTTCCAAATCAGTCATTATTTACATCTATTTTGGGCGAAAATGCTGCCTTATCATCAAGATATTTACATCGTTATTGCCGTTATTTTATGTATCGTATTCTTCCGTGTGCTCTATACGGTGTTGAAGTGGTGGCGTAAGCATCATCAACATTGATAAAGTGAACGTGGCTGATCTGATAAAGTCGTCAAGACATAATTAAAAGATTTAAAGGGATATTTAGTGAGAGCAATATGGGCTTAGGTTATGGTGCGGGTGCGGGAGGTTTCCTTATTATTTGCTTTGCGATTTTGGTGCTATTTATTGTCATTGCGATTTGGTTGAGTTGGAATAATTGGTATAAAAAGCAAAAAAATCGACCATATAAAGTAAATGCGGTACTTAAAATTGGTTTATCTGGCGTATTGTTTTTCCCTTTATTTGTTGCAGTAACGCTGGGATTGTTCGTGATTTCAGGTCTTAGTTCTGACTATGCAGAGTGGCAGCATCAAAAGAAAATTCATATACAGTTGCAGGAACCCTTAAACTTTGGAGAGGTTGTACTGCCTGAAGGCACGTGGATTAACCGATCATTTGAAACCGACTATACTCTGGAACAGATGACTGATATTCGTCAAGGTTTGACATCGGCTCGTTTTCCACAGCCGATTCAAATAGCTGGATTTGATGTTATTGCATTTGAGCTGCATCGTCATTTATTGCTTGAGTTGGTACATGATCAAACCGTTATGATGAATAACCAAAAAGAAATTTGTCCGGCTGGATGGCTGCTTGAGTTAGGTGGAGCTGGTTATCCGTCCACTGCACAACGTTATAGTTTGAATTTTGATTGGTTTACACCAAGTCGATGGCAGCCTATAAACTGTTTTGATGGCGAAGGAATTATTGTATTAAAGTCAAAAGATTTCTCATAAAAAAGCCTGCATCATTGCAGGCTTTTTTTTCACTATTTATAAAACTTAGCGATAATCATTAGAAAATCATTAAATGTAATAACTGGTTTTGGTCATCAGCTTTGAAATACCAGTCATGGCAATACGAACTGGAACAGGAAGGTCTACACCACCTGCATTGAGTGCTGTATCACGGTGATGCAGCTCATCTTCATTCATTTGCACTAAGATTTTACGTGAACGTTCGTCTTGTTCAGGAAGTTGGCGGATGTGATCTTCTAAATGCAGGCTCACTTGACGCTCAGTTTCAGCGACAAAACCTAAGCTGTATTGATCTCCGGCAATACCTGCCAATGCGCCCATCCCAAAAGAAAGGCCGTACCAAACAGGGTTGAGCAGACTGGTATGGCTGTCTAATTCTTTTAAGCGGTCTTCACACCAAGCCAAATGATCTTGTTCTTCAATCGCAGCTTGTTCCATTTCACGGCGTACGTTCGGCAGTTTCGCGGTGAGGGCTTGGCCATGATAAAGCGCTTGAGCACACACTTCACCACTATGGTTGACCCGCATTAGACCCGCCACATGACGTGCTTCACTGACTGCAAGTTGAGTCTTTTCAGCAACAGACGGATTTTCACGATGTGCAGCCGTTGCTCCGGGAACTAAACTACGTAAGGCCTGATCAAATGAGTGAATAAGTTTGTCGACACCTGTAAATTGACGCATGGATTAATCCTCCAGAGAGACTTGCGTAGTTTGAAGCAAAGGTTTGATGCGTAATAGCAGCCAAATACAAAAAATTGCACTGAGCACTGCGGTTATACAAAAAAGTATTTTAATATCAATCTTTAAAACACTCAGAATGATAATTGAAAATATAGCAGAAGATACCATAAATACCGCATTTAAAATGTTGTTTGCGGCAACGACTCGCGCACGATGTGAGCGTGGGGAGTAAGCTTGCATCATTGCATAGAGTGGAACGATGTAAAATCCGCCACTAATGCCCAATAAAGTCACGGCAATCATGACATGGTAATAGCCCCAACCTTGATGAAAAACTTCTGAGAGGGTAATAAGTGGGCCAGTTAGAGTCGGGACGAGGGTCAAACTAAATGCTAAATACAGTGCAAAGACCGTTAAACCTACAGCACCGATGGGAACCATCTTAATATTAACTTGAGTTCCGCCCAATTTACGACAAAGCAATGAACCCACGCCCACACCGACAGAGAAAAAGGTCAATAGCAAGCTAACGACATTTTCAGAGGCATGTAGGTTTTGCTGAGTCATTTGTGGAATTTGGGTGAGGTAGGTTGCACCATAAAACCAATACCACGAGTTCCCCAATAAAATGGTAAAAATCAGCGGCAAACTTTTGGCATATTTCATCGTTTGGTAACTGGTACGGAAAAAGTTCCAATCGATTTTTAAATCAGGTGTAGTGACATTTTGCTTAAGAATAAAACGACTGGTGATATAACCTAAAATGGCGATGGTCATTACTGTCAGGCTGATCCACATTAAATTGCCTTGAGATGAAGCAATCACTGCACCGCCCAAAATCATACCGATCAAAATTGCCATGGATGTACCAGATTGGAATAAGGCATTTCCAGACATGAGTTCATTTGGCTTTAAGATTTCAGGCAAAATGGCATATTTGATTGGACCAAAAAATGTCGAATGGGTCCCCATCAAGAATAAAGCCAGCAACAATAACCATAAATGACCGGTCAGAAAGCCAATACTGCCGATGATCATGATGATAATTTCTAAAATTTTGATACCACGGACAAGTTGTGAACGTTCAAACTTATCTGCGATCTGTCCCGCTGTCGCTGAAAAAATAAAGTAGGGTAAAATAAACAATAATGCAGCTAGATTGTTTAGCGTGCTGATGGGTAATGCCTGTTGTTGGATTAATCCATAGGTGATGACCAACAATAAAGCCTGTTTATAGACATTGTCATTGAGCGCCCCAAAAAATTGGGTCAAAAACATAGGCAGGAAACGGCGTGTACCTAGCAGATGTTCGTTGTTATTCATAAGCGTCTTGCTACATTAAGTTTTATTAAGAAATGTGAGTGATTGGTAAAATCTCTAAAAAAATCATGTAATATGTTTTTGAGTTTGGAGATGGCGAAAAACCAATAGATATAAGATCTTTAGCTCTACATCTGATTGACTAAGTCCATTACATAATGAAATTTGTTAGAGTTTGCTATGCCTGCAAAAATCAAGTTTAAAAAAACAATGCTTCATCACAGTATGGCTCACTGCATACGACAGCATCATAGCAATAAAAGTCTATATATGAGCATCTTTTTGACCTTGTGTGCTCAGCATAGTTTCGCCCAAACTCCCGCGGAAACTGTTCCAACCTCTGCAGATACAAAAGCAGAGATTGTTGCTGAAATCAAGGATGAGGCTGTAAAGCAAGGGCTGTCGACGCCTGAAGCAATTGAAAAAATTGAAAATATAAATGAGCCGAAAGAATCTGTTGATAGTATGAAAATGCTGCAAGAACAGCAGCAAGCAGGAACACAACTACAAGAATTTAAACCCATTGAGTTCGAAGATTTAGAAAACTTACCCGTGACACCTGTTGATCAAAACATGGCGAATGAAATCTTCCAAGTTGCTGAAGAGGCCAAACGTCAGGCGCAGGAGTACCGTGCGACACAACAAACAGAAGTTGCTGTTGCGGACATTACCCAAAAAGAGTTAACGGAAATTAACCAAGCGCCAGTCAATATTGATCAGCTCATGGGTGAAATTCGTTCGGATAATGAAATTACCGCAACACAAAATGAAAATGCCAGTACGCTGCAAGAGCTGAATAATCCAACCGTGGAAGATGATGCAGAGCCGGGTATTTTCAAGCGCTTATTATATAAAGTACGTCCGCCACGTCAGATGAATACGGCAAAAGTGCCACGAATTAGTGCGGATGTTGAAATTACCTCAGCACATAATACCAGTCAGACTTCGAGTAAGGCTTACGGTGCGGCGCTGGAAGATCTCAAAGCCAATATTAAAGGCAAGCTTTCAAGTTTTACTCAAGAGTCTTTTAGCGATTTTCCATCGGCTTTGCCTCAATTACGCAGCTTGTCCAATCAAGCTGCACAAGCTGTAGGTTTTTATCAGTCAGAATTCAAATTTGAAAAAGTGTCTGATAGTAAAGTTCGTGTATTGGTTACACCAAATACGCCTGTGCAAATTCAAAAGCAAAATATTGAATTTTCAGGGGCTGGAGCAAATCAAGCTCAGTTTCAGGTGATTGGTGTTTTACCAGATCAAGAAGAAGGTGACATTCTTAATCATGGTGAATACGAAACGACGAAAGGCCGAATTAATGATGCAGCAACTAATAACGGTTATTTCGACTCGTACTGGCGTTTGCACGATGTAAGAGTGGCTCAACCACAAAATACAGCCGATATCAATTTGCGATTTGAAACGGGTGAGCGTTATAAGCTGGGCGAAGTCGAATTTCGAATGAGTGATCCGAATGCAGAGTTTCCATTGGATCGCGATATTTTAGAAAGCTTGGTGACGTGGAAAGACGGTGCTGACTATACTTTCTGGCGTGTGAATGGTTTGGCTAACAACCTAACTAACTCGCGCTATTTTAACTACACCTTGGTTGATGCGATTCGACCAGACCCGATTGAAAAGCCGCTTGAATTGCCACCAGATATTCAGACCTTGGTCGATCAAAATCAGCTGTCTGAAAGTTCACAAATAGTGAAAGACAAAACTGAAGTGATGTCGAATAAGGAAGTCACGCAAAAAGTGGTCGATGAAGACCAATTTGCGGGGGTGAATGATGCAGAGCAATCCTCTAAATTACGCAGTTTGCAAGATACGCAAGATGCCAAACAAGAAGAACAAGATCGCTTAAAAGCACAAGCACGTGAAGATAAAAAAGTCCCTGTAATCGTGACGCTGAATGCAGACAAGCTGAATAGTGCAGAAATTGGTGCAGGTTTTGGTACCGACACCGGCACACGTGTTCGTGGGCAGTATCGCCGTGCCATCGTGAATAAACGTGGTCATTCTTTTGACGCCAACATGGAAGTGTCCAAAATCCGTCAATCGATTGATGGTCGCTATAACATTCCATATAACCACCCATTAAATGACTATGTCAGCTTGGTCGGTGGTTATGAGCGTGAAGAACGTGATGATGTTGGTCAAGGTGTTAATCTTTCGATTGAATCTGCTGTTGCTGGGGTTGACCGGATTATTAAAAACCCACGTGGTAGTTGGCAGCATACCTTTGGTTTACGTTACCGTTTGGACCGTATTACCGATGACGGCCTAAGTCCAAGTGATGACATTCCAGATGCGTTCTTGGTGAATACCAATAATGAACAGCAGTCCTTGATGTTTGGCTATGAAATTTCTCGAACCGACTCTGATAAACGTGTGAACCCGAGTAAAGGGATCAAGCAGACCTATAAAGTTGAAGTCGGAAGTGAAAGCTTACTTTCAGATGTTGATATGGCGATCTTGAATGCGGGCTGGCGCTTTATTTATTCATTGGGTGAAAATGATAATCACCAAGTCGTTGGGCGCAGTGATTTAGGTTATATTCTGACAGAGAACTTTGATAAAGTTCCTTATAACTTACGCTACTTTACCGGTGGTGACCAAACCATTCGCGGCTTTGACTATAAGAGTTTAGCGGCTGAAGAAAATGGCTATAAAATTGGTGGTCAAGTCTTGGCAACGGGTTCATTAGAATATAACTACCAATTTAAAGAAGGTTGGCGCGCTGCGGTCTTTAGTGACTTTGGTAATGCGTACGATAAAGACTTTAATACACCGACTGCATATAGCGCAGGTGTGGGGATACGTTGGGCTTCGCCAATTGGCCCAATTCGTTTAGATGTTGCTACTGGACTTTCTGACGACAGCAAACCAATTCGTTTACATTTCTTTATTGGTTCACAATTATAATTTTTAGGTGATGTGTTTTTTATGACTGAACAAGAACAGCAAGAACCAGAAAACGAAACGCCGGTAGAGCAACTGCCGAAGAAGCGTCGTATTCTTCGAAGTGTCATTTTGACCTTCGTGTTCGTGCTTATCTTTTTGGTGGCTGCATTGGCGGTCATGTTCTCTACAGACAAAGGTAGTAAGTTTTTACTTGACCGTGTTCTGGAACGTCAGCAAATCATTCACTATGAATATGAAGGTGGTAACCTGTGGCGGGGCATTATTCTACGAAATGTCCTCGTTACGCTAAAACCTGTCGATGTAAAAATTGACCGTGCCGATATTACACTCGGTTGGCGCGCCATTATTAATAAAGAAATTCATTTAAATAAGGCAGATGTTAAAAATCTGCAAATTATTACCAAGACCCCACCTAGCGATAAACCTTTTGTATTTAGTGAAATCCGTTTGCCGTTCGTACTTCGTGTCGATCATGCAGATTTAGATCATATGTTGATTAAAACCCATAGTTCAGGTGTGGATTTTTATGACATTGAATTAAATGAAGCGCTTTGGTCAGGGACGGAATTAAAATTTGAAGATACCCGTATGGATATGGGGTATTTGTCCGTGCGCCAAGCCTCGGGGAATATGAAATTTGAAGGCAAGTATCCGCTAAATGCTGTGGGGATTGTTAATTTACCTTCATTACGTGAAAGCCTGAAAATTCATGATATTCAAGTGGTGGCTAAAGGATCTCTTGATACGATTCAAGCCGGTGTGGCAACTCATACGCCTGATCTTTTAACAGGATGGGCAGTGGTCCATCCAATGCGTCCACATGTCCCGATGTTTGGTGCGCTTAAATTTAAAAACTATCATTTACCTTTACTGACTGAGCAAAAGCTCTTTGCTAAAAATGGGCTGGCAAAATTCAAAGGGGATATTCAGCGTCTCAATTTAGATTTAGACACGGACCTGAGCGGTGCCAATATCCCTGAAGGTAAATATACCGCGCTCATGAGTACGGACTTGGTCAACCAACTTGATATTACTAACCTAAATGGTCAAGTGATGGGCGGCTCTGTCAACTTGGGTGGCGTGGTGAGTTGGAAAGATCAGGTCACTTGGGATGTAAGCGGTCGTTTAGATAAAATTAATCCAAAACATAAGCTGATCCCGCAGGTGGTTCAAGATTTTCTACCTGTGAGTTTAAATAGTAATATTGCGTCCAAAGGTACCCTTGAAAAAGGCATGCACCTGACGGCGTTGGTGGATTTTGACCAATATGAAACTTGGAATTTAAAACTCGATCAAGCGCCGGCCAAAAATAATAAAGCTCAGCCGATGCTGATGGATGTGTCTTGGAAAAATATAGACCGTGCAGTGCCATATGTTGGATGGTTGAGTAGTGATTCGGGCAATGTGCAATTGGCGCTTACAGAAGGTCAGCAGAACATTAACGTGGCGACCACCGTGTCAAGACATGAAAAAGGTGCTCTGCCTGCTGGACAATATCAAGCCAAACTGAATCTGAAAAATAACAATCTCAATGTCCCTGCCTTTAGTTATGTGGCCGACAAAGGTCAGCTCAAAGGTAATGCAGTTGTAGAATTGCCTGATCAAAAACGTATGCTGAAATGGCAAGCCAATGTACAAGCACAGCAGTTCAATCCGCAAACCATCGTAGCTGCTGCGCCTGTCGATCAAATTACAGGGTCATTAAAAGCCAATGGTTATGCAAAACCAAATCAACAGATTATTCAGCTGAATAATATTGATTTGTTAGGCCGACTAGCACAGCAAAATGAAACGGTTCATTTAACAGGTAAATCTACTGCTGCGCTGACTTTCCATGATGAGAAACAAGGTGGAGGCTTTAAAGCTTTTGCTGTGAATTATAATGGTGGCCTCAATGCAAGCCAAGTTGCCGCAAGTAAAGGCAGTTTGATTTTCAAAGTATCGGGTACACCTGAATTAATTAAAATAGCCGAGCTACGTCATGATGGCGTGGCAGGTAAAATTTCTGCCAATGGACAAGTTTTACTACAAAAAGCCATTGGTTGGGATATCAATGCATCACTGGTGCATTTTAAGCCGCATTACTTTGCCTCAAATGTACGGGGTGAATTATCTGGAAATTTAAAAACCAGTGGTGTGTGGTCAGATACGCTAAAACGTATTCAAATTGAACGTCTGAATTTGGCAGGTATGATCAATAACAAACCTGTCCGTGGTCAAGGTAACTTGGCGATGGTGATTAATTCAAATCAATCTGGTTTTATGCCAAAACAGTTTGAAGCGAATAATTTACTGTTGGCTTATGCCAATAACCAAATTCAAGCCACTGGTAATGCACAAAATTTACAATTGAAAATTAATGCACCGGCATTATATGAAATTTATGCAGGCCTACGTGGACGTGCTTATGGCTACTTAAATGTTCAAGCACAACCACGACTGCAAGCATCTGCCAATATCGCAATAGATGATTTTGCTTTTAATAATTTATTCAGTGTGAAAAAAATACGGGTGCAAGGCGAGTTGCCAACTTCTGCGACTTCACCAAGTTTATTAACGGCAACGATGGATAATTTACGCAGTAACAACCGTGAGATTGTGAAAGGTCAAATTTCACTAGCAGGAACACGTAATGCGCATTTATTAAAAGTCAGTGCTGAAAATAAATTATCAAAATTTTATGTGCAGTTAGCTGGTGGTTTTAACGCACAAAATAATTGGCTTGGTCAGATTCAAAAAGGCGATTTTGACTCCTTACGTACCCGTCTTGTGCAGCGTCAAAATGCATCGATTATTTACAACACTGCACAGTCTGACTTATTTGTTGGCGCACATTGTTGGATGAGCCAGCAAAGTGAATTATGTTTTGATCAGCCGATTCGTGTGAATAAAAACCGCGGCAATGTATCCTTTGTGACAAAGAACCTAGACTTAAATGATTTTGCAGCATTTATGCCTGAAGGCCTGGCGATTACGGGTAAAGTGAATGGTTATGCAAAAGCGTCTTGGGCGAAAGGTGCAAAACCTAAAATTGATGCACGTTTAGTGACTCGTGACGGTTTACTTGGTTTAGCAGCTGAAGATCCACAGTATTTAGCATCCACTTTAAAATATGATGAAGTTGGCTTGATGGCGAAAAGTGTCGCTGAAGGGCTACAAATTCGACTCGATACCAAAGCCCCAGATATTGGTACAGGTTATGCCAATATTATTATTGATCCGTATAAAGCCAATAAACCGATCCGTGGTGAAGTGGCCTTTAACCAAGTTCAATTGAAAATCTTAAAACCATTTATACAAGATGTCCGTTCAATGGGCGGTACGTTGTCTTATGCGGCAAAAATTAGCGGAACATTGTCACAGCCTTTAATGGATGGTGAGATTCGAGTGAAAAATGGCTCGATTAGCATGATTTCATTGCCTGTGAACTTGACCAATATTCAGTTGTATTCTGCTGTACGTCAAAACCATGCGACGATTGATGGTGCATTTAACAGTGGGCGTGGTGTGGGCAAATTAACCGGAAATATTGACTGGAAAAATGATCCACGTATCCAGTTGAATTTAACGGGTAATGAAATGTTAGTCCGTCAAGCGCCATTGATCACCGCTGTTGTAACGCCTGATTTATCTTTAGATGTGCTGCCTTTCAGTAAGAAATTAACCTTAAAAGGTAAAATTGATGTGCCGCGTGCATTGATTTCGATGCCAGAATCGTCTGCAACAGTGGTTGGGGTATCTTCAGATGTACGTGTGGTACATGAAGGTGATAACCAACTTGAGATCTTAAAATCGGCACGTCCTTGGGATATTCGCGCTGACGTACAGGTGAATATTGGTAATCAAGTGATTTTCCAAGGTTTTGATAGCCGAATTCCGTTGATTGGTCGTTTGAATTTGACACAACGTGGTTTAGAAACAGCAATGCGTGCCAATGGTGCAATCGGTGTTTCTCAGCGTGTGAAAATCGAAGCTTATGGTCAAAGTCTGGACTTGAACCGTGCGATTGCCCGTTTTAATGGACCATTGGCGAACCCAACTTTAGATATTGATGCCAATAAAGCCGTTCAAGGCAGTACCGTTGGTGTTCGTGTGACGGGTACAGCATCAAGTCCAGCAATTCAGGTGTATAACGATGCAGGTCTGTCTGAACAAGAAGCCTTAAATGCCTTAATTACAGGTCGTATCAATGAAGGAAGTTCAGGTTTAAGTCAGGCGGAAGGTTTCCGTTCAGATGTGAACAATACGATTGCTGCAGCCGGTATTAGTATGGGCTTGGGTGGTACACGTGCATTGACCAATCAAATTGGTCGTACATTTGGTCTGAGTGGTTTGGCATTAGATGCTCAAGGAACAGGAGATGATACTCAGGTTTCTGTGACGGGTTATATCACACCTGACTTATTCATTCGTTATGGTGTCGGGGTATTTACTCCAGTGAATAAACTGACCTTACGTTATCAAATGAATCAACGTTTGTACTTGGAAGCGAGTCAGTCTTTAGAACGAGCAATCGACTTGTTCTATAATTGGCGCTTCTAAGAGAAGTCAAAATTTGAGTATAAAAAACGCAGCTTAGGCTGCGTATTTTATACAAATGATGAGCTGAGAAATCAATCTTTAAACGTATCATTCAGTGCCTGTTGTACCGCTTCAACACGAGACTTACAGGCTTTATAGGCTTGCATCGACTCTTCAACGATTTTCATAAGATTATCAATGTCGGGTTCTTGCTGAGATTCGAGTAATTCAGCATTACGTTTTAAAACTTCATAGCCTTCTTTAAAACTTAGAGTATCAGTCGTCATGATTTTTTACCTGTATATGTTGAATGTCAGCCGTAATGACACCGTCTTGCATTTCAATTTCAATCGGTGAATGCGTTGAAGGCTGAAGATTTTTCGTTGCACGAATGGCGTGACCTTGCTGCCGGACGATGGCATAACCTTTGGAGAGCACATGTGCAGGGTTTTGCAGCAAAGTCTCACGCATGAGTATTTCAATATTCTGTGCAGCTGTTTTAAGTTGTAACTGAGCAAAATAAGCAGTGTTATCTTGGTATTGTTGTAATAGCCGAGTTGAGTCATTGATTTGACTCTGAGCCAAGGTCTTAATGGCATGTAGCAACTGATCATTTTGATTTTGATACAGGGCAATTTGATGTTGTGAGCGCAGTTGAATGCTTTGTAATGCCTCTAAAACTTCCTGAGTTCGCTCAACAATATGATTACGAATCCCCCCAATCACTTTACTCGGGGTGTCGAAAGAGCGATGTGCAATTTCGTCTAAGATCGTACGGTCTTTTTCATGGCCGATACCGACCCAAATTGGCACGCTACGCTTAGATAGAAGTACAGCCAAATCATAATCATTCAGATAAGCAAGATCGTTAACAGCACCGCCACCACGAATAATCACGATCAAATCTGGCGCAGTTTGAAAGTCATTGGCCCATTGTCTTAAACCCAGTGCTAAAGCATCTCGGATACTTTGTGCTGCGGTATTTCCTTGAAAGGTGGCAGCATGATAGACAAATTCACACACGCCAGCATGTTCTAGTGCATCTGCATCTTTTTTAAAGTCACCCAAGCCTGCCGCATTTTCAGGCGCGATAACCAAGACATGCTGAATATCAAATGGCGCAGGCAAGTTTCGATTTTTATGAATCAGACCTTCGCCGGTGAGTTTTTCTAAAATTTGTTGATAACATCGAGCCAGATCACCCAAAGTAAAACTCGAATCAATTTCTTCGATATTGACTGAAAAGCCGTACTGCGGGTCAAATTTGGCACGCACTTTAACCAAGACATTTAAGTCGCGACTGAGCTCAATGCCGCTTTCACGTTCAAATTTTCCGACAACTTTATTTGCAGTAAATTTCCAAATTGTGGCCTTACAACTGGCAATGACTCTATCACTTTCTTGTTCTTTTTCAGCCAATTCTAAATAGTAATGTCCACCTTTGATGTTTAAATTTCGAATCTCGGCTTTGACCCACACGGCATCATCAAAAGCCAATTGAATGACTTCTTTGACCGCAGATAGATATTCGCTCAGCGTTAATTGAACATCAGACATAATTTAAAATAGGAGAATATAAAAATGAATATTCATTTAAATACTAAATAAATATTCAGCAATTGCAAATGATCATTTCGGTTAAAACAGCAGACATTATCAACGCCACTACAGCGTAGCGTTTCAATCAAACGTTTCATTTCACACGGAGCAGTTCGTTCCAATTACTCAGGTAAGCGGGGGAACACAGATTTTTTTTCATCCGCCATGTTGCAGCATCGTCCTGTGCTAAGCCGATCGAGACAAAATGATGTCCAAATTTTTTTTGAATACCGTCGATGGTGTCGGACAGTTTCAAACGGCTTTGTCTTAACGCCATATCGCAAAACAAATCTGGCGTAAAATTTTGTTTTGGAATGATTTCTAATAACACTACACCGGCTTTTTTATATTTAAATCCGGCTCTAAAGATTTTTTCGGCGGCACGCGTTGCTGCTTGGGTGATACTAATTAAGTCATCGGTATACTCATTCAGTGTAATGGCCAGATAAGGTGCGTATTTTTCAGCAGAATTAAAGCGACTCGTTTGAATAAAAACTCCCACCATACGACATAGAGAATGATCTGCTCTTAAACGTGTGACGGCTCGCGCGATATATACACGAATAGAGGCCTTAATATCTTCCAGTTCGTAGACAGGCTGACCATAGGAACGACTACTGATAATTTGCTGTTTGCTCGGCGCTTCTTCTTCAATAGACAGACAAGATAGACCTTGCAGTTCCAAGACGGTTTTTTCCATCACCACACTAAATTTTTTTCGAATATCTTTAGGCTGTGCATTGATTAGATCTAAAACATAATGAATACCAAGCTGATTCAGGGCTTTTGTATGATTCCGACCGACGCCCCAAACTTCATTGACTGGTGTCTGCGCAAGGAGTTGTTCTGAGGAACAAGGGTCCATTTCAACTAAATTGCACACACCGTTCAAATAAGCATTTTTTTTGGCAAAATGGTTGGCCATTTTGGCTTCCGTTTTAGAGCGACCAATCCCGACACAGCAGGTTAAACCTAGCCATTTTAGGATCGTATCTCGTATTTCTTTGGCATATAGGTTCAAATCAAACAGTTCTTGATAGGCAGTGAAATCTAAAAAACATTCATCGATCGAGTAAACTTCACGGTCTTCGGGGCCGACATACATGCCTAAAATATTCATAAATCGATTAGACATTTCAGTGTAGAGAGCATAGTTACTCGACAACACCTGAACATGATGCTGTTGGATTAAATCCTGAATTTGATAGACCGGCACAGCCATTTTAATCCCGAGGTCTTTGGCTTCCTGACTTCGAGATACAACACAGCCATCGTTATTGGACAGTACGACGACAGGGACATTATTGAGCTTTGGGTTAAAGACACGCTCACAACTGACGTAGCAGTTGTTAAGGTCAACTAACGCAAATATTTTATTTGCAGCTTTCATGGTGAATTCTTGTGTTTAGGTGTGTGATGAGCGCTTATAAAATTGCTTTAAATTAAAGGTCACAACACCCTGAACAACGATAGATTCGCTATCTGAAGGGATAATATGCGCATAGGCTGGATTTTCTGCTTTTAGCCAAATTTTGGGTAAGACTTTATTGGGATCACCAAAAATGTCGGCAATTTCTTCTTTTGACATTTTTGCGGTGATCATCAATCGCTTTAAGGTGATTTCACGATTATCAATCAGTGCAACCACGATATCGCCATGTTTGGCTTCTAAGCTACGATCGACTAAAAAAGTATCATTAATTTCAAAGCCGGCGTTGAGTAAAGACTCGCTATCGACATGCGCAATAAATGTAGCGAGCGGGTTAATTACCAAATAATCATTTAGGTCTAAGGCTTTTTCAAAAACATCTTTATTGGCGAAAGCTGGGCCAGCAGGAATACGTTCCAAGGCAACGGGAAGTTCAATACGGGTATTTTTCTGAACAGGCTGAACATTGAGCGAAGAATCCAAAAATGGATCCATAGATAGTTCTTGAGATTGCCTTTCAAGCAGGGCATTGATGGTGGGACTGGGTTTGCCATCTGCGCCCATGAGCTGTTGCAAAGACGACCAAGCTTCGTCCGAAAAATAAATCGGCAGTTTTTTTGACATATTTTGCTCCTACGCAACGTGGCGTGTTTGAAGAAAAGTACTTTTTTTAGCATACGCGTTGAGCAGGTCATTTTTCAAATTTATAAAACCTTTAAAATCAAAGCTGCGACAAGTTTAGTCGTTTTAAATATTGCAAAAATCATCATCAGTTCAAAGAAAATGACGTTCTGTATTTTGAACATAGGGCACATTGCTGCCTAATTACAGAAAGTGGAATGACAACTAAAAATTTCAATAAACAACTCGTTTATTTGGCACAAACTTGGTAAGTTAAATTTTTATATTCAGAAATAGACTTGATGAAAAATATATGGATTTTAGCTGCACTGACAGCATTTATGGCGGGTTGTAGCACAACACAGCAAACTGAAACGACACCAGAAAAAATTGGTATGGCAAATCCAGCCAGCCAGTATTGTGTAGAACAAAAAGGTAAACTTGAAATTCGTGATGAAGCAAATGCTCAGGTCGGGTATTGCCATCTGCCAAACGGACAAGTGGTTGAAGAGTGGGCATTATTCCGTAGTAGCCAAACTGAATGTGTAGCTGATAAGGCTAAGACGCTGATTGGCCAAGCAAAATTGACTGAAGATCAGATCAAGGCGATTAGCCAAGCTCAAATTGTCCGTTTAGTAAAACCTGGGCAGCCAGTAACAATGGATTATCGTGTAGAGCGCGTCACCGTCACTGTAAATCCAATCAATAAAAAGATTATTCAAGCAACTTGTGGTTAATTCAAACGCATAAAAAAGGCCCGAAAGGGCTTTTTTTGTTTGTTCGGCTACGACTAATTTAAATGACAAATCCATTACGATCTTTTATATTGCCCCTCGTAAGGAGAAGTTCATGAAAAAGTTATTTGCTTTATCCGTTATGGTGGCTTTGGTCGGCTGTGCTGAAAAAAAACCATTAACCCCTGAAGAGCAGTGGCAGGGTTACTGCCGCAGTGTAGGTAATGCTGCACGTACGATTATGTTAGATCGTCAAAATGCAATTGAAAAAGACAAAGCAGTTGAGCATGCCAACAAAATTGAGGATGAAACCACCAAAGGATTTATCCTGAACATCATTGATGAAGTTTATGCCTTGCCGCAAGCTGAGATTAATACTGATGTTGAAAAAGCACGTGAAAAAATTCGTGCTGAGTTTACTGAAAAATGTATCGCAACACCGCATACCGAAATGCCAGATTATAAACCGTTCTAAGGAACGGTTTTTTATGCGAGAAAGCGCGTAAAGCAAAACCTAAAGGCTCTATTCAGCAGTGAGTAGTTACAACGGGGCAACTATCCGTTGTTTAGCCATATGATGGAGTTCATGCTTATTTTGCGAATGCATATTTATCTTCGGGTTACTTTGAATATGAGATGCTTAAAGATTTTTAAATAGCCTAAGCAGAGCGAAATACAAATTGTGACAACTTGCTAAATCATAAATATAGAAAAGCAAATCTTTTTAATGAATAATGAAATGGAGAATAAAAAACAGTAGAGGAGCAGAATATGGACGTTATAGGTTATATGCATCACTCAGATCTACTCCTAGAAGATGAACAAGGCGTAGCAATTATCGGTGGTGGGAACTACGTGCTCAGCATTGGAGATAAAGTCACATTACGCCAAAAAGTAGATGAATTTTCTCAACGCTATTTGGTCGATATCAGCTTTGCAAGTAATCAACATCAAACCACATGTCAGGACGAATGGTGCCTCAGATTTACAGGCGATCGAGCAGAACTTCAGCAATATATCACTGCAACCACTGTACACTAAGGTGGAATATCCAATACTGATAAAAACAGGCAACATTTAGTTGCCTTTTTTTGATGGTTAATTTTAGTCAAAAGTTAATATGCGCAAGAAAAGCGTGTTCTAAGTATTGATTTTGCTTAATGTATAAACGATATGAGGATCATTTATTTATAAAATAACGGGCATCACGAAGAAACACTTGTAGTGCATTAACTTTTAACTGGAATTTTAGTAAAATTTAGCAGTCCATATTATTTGCGTAGCTTTATTTAAAGCAGGAATGCGTAAATAATTTTTTAAAAAAGAGGAATAACACCGTGCTAGAAGCTTACCGCCAACACGTTGAAGAACGTGCCGCACTCGGAGTCCCACCGAAGCCACTTGACGATGCTCAAACAGCTGCATTAGTTGAATTATTAAAAAACCCACCAGCTGGCGAAGAAGCATTTTTAGTTGATTTACTAGAAAACCGTGTTCCAGCGGGTGTTGACCAAGCTGCATACGTTAAAGCTGCTTTCTTAGCTGCTTTGGCAAAAGGCGAAGCGACTTCTCCACTAGTAACTAAAGAACGTGCGGTTTACCTACTAGGTACTATGCTTGGTGGTTATAACGTTGCTCCTTTAGTTGCACTTCTTGATGATGCAGAGCTTGCTGAATTAGCTGCTGACGCACTTAAGAAAACTCTTCTTGTATTTGATGCGTTCCACGACGTTGCTGATAAAGCAAAAGCGGGCAATGCGAATGCACAAGCAGTTATGCAATCTTGGGCTGACGCTGAATGGTTCACTAGCCGTAAAGACGTTCCTGAAGAAATCAAACTTACAGTTTTCAAAGTAACTGGCGAAACTAACACAGACGACTTGTCACCTGCACAAGACGCGTGGAGCCGTCCAGACATTCCGTTACACGCTAACGCAATGCTTAAAAACGTACGTGACGGTATCAACCCAGAAGTTCCTGGTGAAGTTGGTCCTCTTAACCAAATCAAAGACCTTATCGCGAAAGGCAACCAAGTTGCTTACGTAGGTGACGTTGTTGGTACTGGTTCTTCTCGTAAGTCAGCAACTAACTCTGTACTTTGGTTCTTCGGTGACGAAATTGCTCACATCCCGAACAAAAAAGACGGTGGTTACTGCTTAGGTTCTAAAATCGCTCCGATTTTCTTCAACACTATGGAAGATGCTGGTGCATTGCCAGTAGAAATCGATGTTCAAAACATGAACATGGGCGACGAAATCACGCTTAAAATTGACCACGCTGCTGCTAAAGTAACTGCGTTCAAAGACGGCGCTCAAATCGCTGAATCTGAACTTAAAACACCAGTTCTTCTAGACGAAGTACGTGCAGGTGGCCGTATCAACCTTATCGTTGGTCGTGGTTTAACAACTAAAGCTCGTGAAGCTCTTGGTCTTGCACCTTCAACTTTATTCCGTACTCCAGTTCAACCTGCAGCTACTGGTAAAGGTTTCACTCAAGCTCAAAAAATGGTTGGTCGCGCTTGTGGTCTTCCTGAAGGTCAAGGTGTACTTCCAGGTACTTACTGCGAACCTAAGATGACGACTGTTGGTTCTCAAGATACAACAGGTCCAATGACTCGTGACGAACTTAAAGATCTTGCTTGCCTAGGCTTCTCTGCTGACCTAGTTATGCAATCTTTCTGTCACACAGCTGCGTATCCAAAACCAGTTGACGTTCAAATGCAACACTCGCTTCCTGATTTCATCATGAACCGTGGTGGTGTATCACTACGTCCAGGTGACGGTATTATTCACTCTTGGTTAAACCGTATGCTTCTTCCAGATACAGTTGGTACTGGTGGTGACTCACATACTCGTTTCCCAATCGGTATTTCTTTCCCTGCGGGTTCTGGTCTTGTAGCGTTTGCTGCTGCAACTGGCGTTATGCCACTAGACATGCCTGAGTCTGTACTTGTTAAGTTCAAAGGTAAAATGCAACCTGGTATCACTCTACGTGACCTAGTACATGCGATTCCTTACGTTGCGATCCAACAAGGCGACTTAACTGTAGAGAAAAAAGGTAAGAAAAACATCTTCTCTGGCCGTATCCTTGAGATCGACCTTACAGAAATGGAAACTGACCTTACTGTTGAGCAAGCGTTCGAACTTTCTGACGCATCTGCTGAACGTTCTGCTGCTGGTTGTTCTATCACGCTTTCTGAAGAGAAAGTTGCTGAATACCTTAAATCAAACATTACTATGTTGAAATGGATGATTTCTGAAGGTTATGGCGATGCTCGTACTATGGCGCGCCGTGTAGAAAACATGGAGAAATGGTTAGCGAACCCAAGCCTAATCAAAGCAGATCCAGATGCTGAATACACTAAAGTGTATGAAATTGACCTTTCTACAATTACTGAACCAGTTCTTTGCTGCCCGAACGACCCAGATGACGCTAAATTGCTTTCTGACGTTGCTGGTACAAAAATTGACGAAGTATTCGTTGGTTCATGTATGACTAACATTGGTCACTTCCGTGCGGCTGGTAAACTTCTAGACAAAGTTCCTGGTGGTTCTTTATCTACTCGTCTATGGTTGGCTCCTCCAACTCGTATGGACGAACGTCAATTGATGGAAGAAGGTTTCTACAACATCTATGGTAAAGCTGGCGCTCGTACAGAAATGCCAGGTTGTTCATTATGTATGGGTAACCAAGCACGTGTAGCTCCGAACACTACTTGTGTATCGACTTCTACTCGTAACTTCCCGAACCGTTTAGGTCAAGGCGCAAACGTTTACTTAGCTTCTGCTGAGCTTGCTTCTGTTGCTGCTGTACTTGGTAAATTACCAACTCCAGCTGAGTACCAAGAATACGCAGCTCAAATTGATAGCATGTCTGCAGACATCTACCAATACTTAAGCTTCGACAAAATGGGCGACTATACTGACGCTGCTAAAGACGTTGATACTAAGAAAATTGCTGCTGCTCAATTGTCTTAATTGATTAAGTAGTTAATAAGAAAATCCCACGTCATGTGGGATTTTCTTTATTTAATAGAATCTTACTAATAATAAAACTGTAATTTAGAAATTGGCCTTATGAAACTAAAGAATTTATCTTTTATATTATTAACATTTTGTTCTACACAAATTTTTGCAGAAGTGTCGTATACGAAGTTAGCAAACATAAAATTGGTTGATGAAAGTATATATCCCACAGGATATGACATTCAGTCTGAAGTGGAAAATTTGATTAGAGAGAAAAAGTTCAAAGATATTTCAAACAAAGCACAACAGCTTTTAAATAGTGAAGAATATAATTTTGATGGTAAGTTTAAACATACTAGTTATTTAGATTCTTTTCTTGGGATTGTAAATAAACATCGAGTAACTTCTCCAAATTATTATAAAGAAAATATAGCAATCGCACAGAAATGGATTAAGGCTGAACCAGAGTCACCATTAGGTTATATTTACTATACGCTTTGGGTTAGAAAACATGCTTGGAGCATTAGAGGGGGAAGTTATACTTCACAAGTATCGAAAAAAAATATGCAATATTTTGGTGATCAATCAATTAAAAATTTAAATTTTTTATTAGAAAATTATGATGTTGCATCTAAAGATCCTTTTTATTACTACATACTGTTAATGACCCTACGTGATCTGGGGGCTGAAGAAAACTACTTAAAAGCTTATCAAGATGGAATTGTAAAATATCCAAAACAGCGAGTTATTTATAATACATTTATGGAGAGTTTTGAGCCAAAGTGGTTTGGAGAAAATTATGATGCTATTCAAATGATTATTAATGATATACAGGAAATGAATCCTGCAGAAAAAGATTTTCATTATTATCATATTCTATATACAGTACATAACAATAAGTATGATTTGAAAAAACTAAATGTAAATTGGGCTAGGGTTGAGCAAGGTGCCGTAGATTCTTTAAGTAAACTTACTTCTTTGAGTAAAATAAATGATGTGCAAAAATTGTATTGCTCTTATCCTGGGAATAGAGTGAGGTTGGAACGGTTATTAAAATCCTTTAAACAAGGACAATTAGAAAAAAGCTATATAGAAAATAGTTTGAATAACTGTCAAAAATAGAAATAATCGCCTCTTAATTGGAGGCTTTTATTTATAAATGTTATTTACAGTTCTAAGAATACAACGTTTAATCACAACTAATATTATTTTACAGTAGCATAGATCAGTGCCCAAACAATCCCGATTCCTCTGTATTGGTGGCTTCCTCAACGGAACCCAAGTCAAAGACCAAGGCGAAAGCTTTGTCTGTGTCGAAAATGGCAAACAGATGACTTACCACAAAAAAGAAATCTTTAACCAAGATGCTTGGGATCAAGATTACTATGTCTGTGAAACCACCAGTGATAAAGAGGCGCATAACTGGGTATTCGATATCAAATAATCTCTCAAAATTCCTGCTTTTCAGTCATAAACAGCAAATGCTCAGCACATCACATACGCTGAGCATTTTTATTTATTTCATTTATTAGGCTTCAGAAATGTGTAGTAGAAGAAGGGGCTAAATAACTTATTTACATTTTTCTAGCTGAAAAAATCAAATAATTATGTAAAAAGATAAATAAAATTGAGCACTTAAGATTAAATTATGAATTATGAGCTAGATGCTTTTTTGACAATTGTCGTGGCGGTTTTGGTTTTATTTATCGGTTATTTCTTCGTACACAAAATTTCCATCCTGAAAAAATACAACATTCCTGAACCTGTAGCAGGCGGTTTGGTCGCTGCGATTATCACATTTATATTATTTAAAAACTTTAATATCACCGTAAATTTTGATGCCAAAATCCAGCAAATATTCATGCTGATGTTCTTTACATCGGTAGGCTTGAGCGCAAGTCTTGGAAAACTCAAAGAAGGCGGAAAGGCGCTGGTGCTGTTTTTAGGTTGTGTGATTGTATTTGTCATGCTGCAAAACATCGTTGGTATCAGTTTAGCCAAAATTTTAGGATTAGATCCGCTCATCGGTTTAATTACAGGTTCAGTCACATTAACTGGCGGTCACGGTACAGCAGGTGCATGGGGCACAGTCTTTGAACAAGATCATGGTATACAAGGCGCAGTCGTACTCGGTATGGCAAGTGCAACATTCGGCTTAGTCATTGGTGGCATGATGGGCGGGCCAGTGGCGAAATTCCTCATCCGCCGTTTTCAGTTGGCAGAAGAACTTGTACCGACAACAGGACGTAATGAAGCACCGCCTGCATCTGAAACGGCGCCTTTCGAATATCCTGAAAAAACTCGTTTAATTACCGCAGATGATGCCGTCAAAACGATGGGGATGTTTGCCATCTGTATCAGCTTTGCTTATTTCATGACAGAGTTTGCTCGTGGACAGTGGTTTGAATTACCTACCTTCGTTTGGGCTTTAGCGTGTGGTGTATTTTTAAGAAACACCCTTGAACTTGGCTTTAAAATTGAAATGTTTGATCGCTGTATCGATGTATTTGGTAACGCATCCTTGGCATTATTTTTATCCATGGCGCTGATGTCATTGCAGCTCTGGTTATTGGCAGATCTTGCAGGCCCGCTGGTGATTATTTTACTGGTACAAACCCTCGTTTTAGCACTGTATCTGTACTTTGTAACTTTTAAGATCATGGGAAAAAGCTATGACGCAGCCGTACTTTGTGCAGGGCAATGTGGTATAAATTTGGGTGCAACACCGACAGCGATTGCCAATATTCAGGCAGTGACCAATACCTATGGGCCATCACATAAAGCCTTTTTGATTATTCCTTTGACAGGGGCATTCTTTGTAGATATTGTCAATGCTGTGGTCATTCAGGCAACGATAGGCTTCTTTGGTTAATACTATAGCTAAATACCAAATAAATCATTACAGTAATCTTTAAATAATTTATCAATATCTTTAACTCTAAACTTAGTTCGAATCGCCTTGACTCGTGACCACATATTTTCTATTGGATTTAAATCTGG
>NZ_VPBP01000040.1:0-25037 GCF_013418685.1 Acinetobacter sp. YH12129 | reverse complement strand
TTGAAAGAAAGCAGTGTTTTGATTATGGACAATGCGACCTTTCACAAAGGGAAAAGACTTCAGGAGTTGATACGTTGTGCAGGCCATTACATTGTGTGGCTTCCTAAATATAGTCCAGATTTAAATCTAATAGAAAATATGTGGTCACGAGTCAAGGCGATTCGAACTAAGTTTAGAGTTAAAGATATTGATAAATTATTTAAAGATTACTGTAATGATTTATTTGGTATTTAGCTATAGCTCGCTATTTCATTTTATTAAATAGCCTAAGCAAATTAAATAGTTGTTACATAAAATAGCCTAAGTGTGATTAATAAATTTTAACGGTCATTTGATTTCATTCCATCAACTAGGCATCATAATGTCAATTTAACATAGTATTCAGAAATGATCCTAAATTACGAATATCATCAAAAATTAGAAGGCGAAACGCATCCACTAGTCTTTATTCACGGTTTATTTGGCAGCCTGAGCAACTTAGGGATGCTTGCCAGAGCTTTTCAAAATTCACATTCAGTGATTCAGCTCGATTTACGAAATCATGGTAAATCACCTCAAAGTACAGAAATGAATTATCGTGAAATGGCAAACGATGTACTTGAGACATTAGATGTAATTGGCATCGATAAGTTTTCAGTGATTGGCCATTCCATGGGAGGAAAGGTCGCAATGCAATTGGCTTTAATCTCAGAGCGGGTAGTGCAACTTGTTGTACTGGATATCGCGCCCTTTGCATATCAAGAACGTCATCATGATGAAATATTTAAAGCTTTGATCGCTGTACAAAATGCACAAATTCAATCTAGACAACAAGCGGTTGAAATTATGCGTGAGTATATTCATTTCGATATGGTGATACAGTTTCTGCTCAAGTCTTTTAGCAAAGGACAATGGTTGTTTAATGTAGATGCGTTGTATAAACAATATGACCAGATTATTGGTTGGGAAAATATTGAAAATACTTGGCAACAGCCTGTATTGTTCATCAAAGGTGGAGAGTCACCTTATATTTCAAAAGTGGAACATACCAATACGATAGAACAACAATTTCCAAATGCGAAAATTGTAGAGATAGAAGGCGCAGGCCATTGGTTACATGCAGAAAAAACAACTGAAGTAATAGAGCAAATACAAAATTATCTAGAATAATACAATGTGCCTTCAATTATATTTTGAAGGCACAACATCGAAATATTACTCAATTGAAATATTATTGGCTTGAAGCTGACCTTCAGAGGTGAGTAGTGCCGCCATCTCTGCAGTTTTTTTCAGGCCTGGCATACGATATTCTGTATGGCCATAATCTTGAATGGATTTCCAGCGTCCGCCCCATGTTAAACCGACAGACTCAGCGGCTTGACCGTAAAGTTGATAACCACGCATAGCCCAAGGGTCTCGTTCAGTAATGACCACTTTTCCATTGCGTTTAAAGGCGACATCGGCTGCTAAACCAAACTGATGATAACTTTGGAAGCCACGGGCACGAGTGGTATTTTTATTGGTGGCTAAATTATTTTGACGTTCTGGACTACGATAACCTTCAAGCAAAATCATTTCATAGCCATGTTGTTCACGCATGATTTTGAACACCATCAATAAACGCTGCTTATAACGAGGGTTCATTTTATGCCATTTACGATCTGCTGAAGGCACATCCGTAGAGTATGAATGCTTATGGATATCTTGAACTTCTGGATTAAAGCTTGAGGCCATAACAGATGGCTGCTCAATCATTGCAGCTTCTTCTGCAATTGCTTCTTGAACAAGATATTCTTCGACTTCAGGAGGGGCATCTAAAACTTGCCCATCGAGCATCGAGTAAATTTGAGGATCGACTTTGCGTAAATAATCTGCTTCTACTTTACTTGCAGTAATCGGGCGAGTAAAAGCAAATAATAAAATACTGGCAAACAGTAAAAAGCCTGCAAATAAAATCCACCATTGTTGTAAATGCCAGTGTGATTGAATCTGTTGTGGTGCTGCAGCATAGTTCAGTTCATAAGCAAAATTTTTGGCGTGTTGAATTCTTTTTTTACTTTGTGGAATGATTTGAAAGAAAAAATCTTGAACTTTAATTCTTAGCTCATAAGAAAAGCAAAGCACTGTCACCAGTGCTAAGACAAAGAAACAACTAACCAAAAAAATGATCATGGAGAAACTGTAGCGCTCACAGTCGCATTGGCAGTGCTTGTTGCAGCAACCACTTTTGGACGTTTGGTTTCAGAAATTTGCGTTCCGCCCATCGGTTCTTCGAAGTGCTCATCTTCTTTCACTACTTTCGTAGATGGCTCTGTAGGCTTGGTCACCTTGGCCGTTGTTGGCGAAGCTTTTGGTTTCGCTATAGTATTTGGAATATGTGATTTAACGGTTGTTGTAGCAGCTACAACAGGGCGCTGCGGTTGGGTAATTTCAAAAGGTGAACGGTTATTCGCCACAGCTTGAACAGGCTGAGTTGCCTTAGCCGTGTTACCATGATTGAAAGCAGTAGCTAAATCATTCGAATATAAGTCATTATCCGGATCTTTTTCTTCAGTTGCATGAACGGTTTGCTGCGCTTTTTCAGCTGAAGCTTGCTCATTTTCGTTTTGACGAGGTACAGCGGATGCCTCAGTTTCAACTTTATCTTCAGTTGGGGCAGAAGTAGTCATTTCTGCATTTGTAGGCTGATCGTCAGAATTTAGATAAAAATATCCCAGGCCAACAACAATAATCACCGCTGCACCAACAAGAAAGCCAATCGCAGCATGAGCTAAAGGCGGTAAATTATTTTTTTGAGTCGACTGTAAAATTCTAACGTTATTCGATTTTTCGTTTGCCATGGTGTCTAAGTCTTATGGTAAATGAATGGTGATATAAGCCTGTTCCGATGGGGCAGTTATGACGTTTTGATATTGTGATAACGCCTGATTATTTTGGCTAGATAACATATATCTCAGTCCACCAAATGCTAATACAGCAAACAAAGCCCAAAAGATAATGATCCAAAAAAATGGTAATTCACGGTGAATAATGTTTTTAATTTGATCCGGTAATGCCGCGAAAGGCGAAAACGCCTTTTTACCTTTCATATAATCAATTTCATCACCGACACGTGCAACGAGTGAATTGAGCATTTCAATCGATTCAAGTCGGTATTTACCATGAAAACCAAGGAGCATGCAGTAATGATAAACTTCAAGTGCTGCTAAACGATCTTTATTCTTAGAACGAATTTGCTCTAAATTTTCAAAAAAGCGGTAACCCGCAAGCTGTGAACCAAAAAGACTTAATTGCAATGGATTCATCATCCAATTGTTTTGTAAATCAAAAAAGCGTGCATCTTGTTGGGTGACAATGGTTTCATCTAATAAAGCGCAATAGGCATATTTTGCGTCCGTGATATCTTCATTGCTGAATTGAAGCTTACGGGCTTGGCTTTCAAATCGGTTTAATAGATCCATAATTTTTGTCCTGAAACTTTCAGGGCTGGATGGAACATATTGATTTTTGAGTAAGAATACGATGTAAAAACCATCATGCAGTAGATCAACTAAATTGGTTGAACTGTTGATTTTCGGTTCAGCACTTGGTTTTGAAGAGCCTAATCCAATTTGACCATCGTCAAAAAGTGAAGGGGCATTATTTGAAATATTCATGATTGCTCCTTAACCATTCATCACTGCAATAAGTTCAATCGAGATATCTTGGAAGCCAGCTGGTATGTAAACGCAGATGGATTCAGAATCAAGCATACGTTGATACAAATCATTATTTGGCTCAACTTCAAAATAACTCACACCTGAACGTACCGGAATTGCTGTTGGCACTTGCATCATATGTTGCAATGGAACAGCCGGTAATGCTGCCATGACACGCTGTTCAACATCGACAGTATTGCCGACTTTAAAGCGCAGTGGTACATAAGAAATAATGTCATGTGTAGGCATTACACTACTTGAAACAGCTAAATACAGGCGCGAATCGCGAGTAATTTTGTCACTTTCAAGACTGCCCACCCAGTAGGATTGACGGGTTTCTTTCAAGTTAATACTGATATATCGATTTGAAATAATCGTATCGAGCAACTCACGTAAAATCACATCTAATTGAGCAAAACTTTCTTGCAAATTATGATGTTGATATTGTGGGAGTTGATCTACATCATAAGCTGTAGAGAAGGTGAGTAAAGAACCTGTCAGACGTAATAATTCAAAATACAAACGTTCAGGATGAATCAGTGGATATTGCAATAAATGATTTAAGGTCGCATGTGCAGTATTCAGCGCATTAACCAACCAAAATGACACAATATCACCTGAACGGAATTCAATTAACTTTTGTTCGTTTTCACGATTATTCGATTGAATGGTTTTAATTTTAGCTTTGATAATATTGAGCGTTCGTTTAAGCCCAGTAATCAGCGAATCACACGAACTAATATGTAATATTGGTGGAATGAATTGATAATCTAAAACAAAATTACCTGAACTTTGGCGCTTAATTCGGCCAATAGGCATGTAAAGAAAACCATCAAGATTGTGCTGTGGTTCTTGGCCTAATTCAAAGATTTTAAACTCTGCACGGCGGTGTAATAAAGTAATTTCAGCAGCCGTCGCATCTGTAAACAAATCATGAGTTTCAGTCAAATGTGAATGATAGCGACTCGATTGGGTATTTTCTTCAAAATTGACGTTTCGTTTATTCGGTTGAACGATCGGTAATGCTAAATAAATTTGCATTTCACCACGTAAATTTAATGAATCAAGTAGTATAGGCTCAGGTAATAAATCTTGTGCAGGTGCTTGATAAATCTCGCCATCTTGCCAAATCATTTCGACTTTATTCAAAGCCAAAATATTAGTACTGAGTTGTGATTCATCAAAAATTAAACTTTGAATACCATAAGCGAACGGTATTGTTGCGCGAACCGTATGGTTTAAACGCTGTTCATGATAAGCATCTTGTAATTGAAAGTGTTGCGGGCGTAAAAATAATCCTTCACCCCATAAAATTTTTTCTGCTTTAAACATTGTTTTTACCAGTCGCTATTCGATTCATTACTTTGTTGCTGAACACCTAACATTTCTTGTACAGCTTCAAGAGGGTTTTCCTCCTTAATCACATGAGTTAACCATTCATGTAGAGGCATTTGTGACCATTTAATGGTTTTTTGCAGCATATAACTGACAGGGCTATGCGGCTCATTCACTTGAAAATAGTCAGCAATATCTTGCAAGACTTTCATGGCTTGTTCACGATTTTCAAGATGATTTTGCACTTGAGGTTTAAACTGCTGTGTATGCTGTTGTTGTATTATTTGCATATCATTCTGCACGGAAGTTACAGTGGAAAGTGTCTGGCTTTCAATTGGAGAATTTGATTGAACCTGTTCAGCGCTCGATGAATTGATAAAAGCATCTGCTTTATAGATTTTTTTTAAACTCAAGTGAATCATTTCGATTTGAGAGTCAATGCCAGCAAAGCTTGGCGCATCTAAACCCATCAAATCATCAAGAGTCGTTTTTAAGTTTTCCCAATGGTTTAAAATATCTAAAAACTGTTGGTAATACTGGTATTGAATTGATTTTGAGGTATTGAACAAGGCATGTTCAAACTGTTCCATACCATTAAAAGACTCTTCTTGATCATCATCTTCATGGTTGGATTTACGTCTTTGGTTTTGAACATGAAGTAGTCGATCATAGTCGGATAGGGAATAAGCTGCCGCGCCATGAACGATTGAAACTGATTTAATTAATGTTGGGATTTGATTAATTATCCCTTGTAATAAACCTAGACGTTGATCAAGGTCATCATCTTCAATTTCAGGATGAAGTTGTAGCCAAAAGTCTTGCAAACTTTTTTGTGTAAGTTCAATCCCTTTGGCAATCCCTTCGAAACCATGAATGTGAGTCCACGCTTCAAGCAACCAACCATATAAGCGAATATCTTTTGTATGTTCGCGAAGTAGATCTGACGATTTTTGGTGCACAAAGCCCCAATCTGCCTGTTTTGGTTCTGCGATCCAGTCGCCTTGATCCAAGAGCGGGTCATCTTGTGTTTTAGCTTTTTTAATTGCATGAAAATCATTTGAAAATGAAAAATCACTACCGCAAGGTAAATCGTCCGTAATCGGTTGCAATAAAGCGTCGAGCTCTAAACTCATATTCTACATCGTTCCTAACTTATGCTTCTAAGGTTTTAGTCTTTTTGCTGCTGCGTTTTTTCGCAGGTTTACTTTTAGGATCTAAAACATAAATAATTTCATCGTCTTTGACATCGATTTCAATGACTGATGGAATCTTTTGTTCACTCATTGCCATCAACAATTCAGTGGCTAAAGCAGGTAAGACCGTCGCATTTAAAATGTTGTCGACATTACGCGCACCACTATCGACCTCAGTACAGCGACTTAATAATAATTCGACTAAATCATCGGTATAGCGTGTTTGCGTACCATATTGTTTTTCAATACGCGCGGTGATTTTGCCTAATTTATGCTGAATAATGCGTACGAGCAGATCATCGTGCAATGGGAAATACGGCACGATACGCATACGACCTAAAAATGCCGGCTTAAATTGTTTATATAAAGCTGGTTTTAATACATCTAGAAGTTCTTCTGCTGACGGCCATTCTTCTACTGGCTGATTTAAACAGGCCTGCATAATGGCACTTGAGCCTGCATTTGAAGTCAATAAGATCGTAGTATTTTTAAAGTCAATGACACGACCTTCGCCATCTTCCAAAGTACCTTTATCGAATACTTGGTAGAATAGCTCTTGAACATCGCTGTGTGCTTTTTCAATCTCATCGAGCAAAACCACACTATATGGATTTCGGCGAACTGCTTCGGTTAATACGCCGCCTTGGCCATAACCGACATAGCCCGGAGGAGCGCCTTTTAAAGACGAGACGGTATGTGCTTCTTGATACTCAGACATGTTAATGGTGATTAAATGTGACTCACCACCATATAACTCGTTTGCTAACGCGAGTGCAGTTTCGGTTTTACCCACACCACTTGGGCCAACCAGCATGAAAACGCCTTGAGGTTTATTTGGATCTTCCAATTTTGCCTTAGAGGTTTTAATGCCTTGTACCAGTTGATGCAGTGCATAATCTTGACCCATCACACGTTGTTCTAACTGTGCTTCAAGCTTCAAAATTTGCTGAATTTCATCATTCACCATTTTCCCAACAGGGATACCGGTCCAGTCTGAAATGATTTCATTAATAATTTGAGCATTTACACGTTCAAAAACAAGCGGCGTTTGACCTTGTAAAGTTGCCAATTGGTTACGTATATTGCTTAAAGTTTCAATATTTTCTGGTTTTTGCTCGGACTCTTGTTCAAGCGTTTTAATCTGTTGAACGAATTCGAGTTCTTTTTTCCACTGCGTTTCTGTCGACTGAATCTCTTGTTCAAGCGCGGATATTTGTGTTTTTACACTTTCAATGCGTTCGTGGTGAATAGGAATATTCTTATGTTCATTTTCAAGAATCGCCAATTCAAGCTTCAAATTATGTAATTGAGCATGAAGTTGATCCAATTTTACAGGTTGTGCATTTTGCGTTAATGCAACACGTGCAGAAGCCGTATCTAAGACACTAATCGCTTTATCAGGCAATTGACGGCCAGTGATATAACGGTGTGATGCATGGACTGCTGTAACAATAGCTTCATCGTCAATTTGTAAATTGAAATGTTTTGCCATTACGGGAATCATGGCACGCAACATGTCAATTGCAACTTCCTCAGTCGGTTCATCGACCTGAATTACTTGGAAGCGTCGGCTCAATGCGGCATCTTTTTCAAAATACTGCTTATATTCAGCCCAAGTCGTTGCGGCAATGGTTCTTAACTCACCACGTGCAAGCGCCGGTTTTAATAGGTTTGCTGCATCATTTTGACCTGCTTGACCACCCGCACCAATCAACGTGTGTGCTTCATCAATAAATAAAATGATTGGATGTGCAGAGGCTTGAACTTCATGAATGACTTGTTTTAAGCGATTTTCGAATTCACCTTTAACACTGGCACCCGCTTGTAGTAAGCCCATATCTAAAGTATGAATGCTGACATTTTTTAAAGCATCTGGAACTTGGTTGGTTGCAATTTTTAATGCCAGACCTTCAACAACGGCCGTTTTACCAACACCAGGCTCACCCGTTAAAATCGGATTGTTTTGACGACGACGCATCAAAATATCGAGCATTAAGCGGATTTCAAACTCACGACCAATCACAGGATCAATGCCACCATTTTTAGCTTTTTCAGTAAGATTAATGGTGTATTGGTCTAGAGCTGGTGTTTTAACTGGCGTAGTTGCATTCGTTTGTACTGCTGATTTTTCATCAAGTGATGCTGTTGCTAAATCTTCATTTTCAATGCTTTTTAGGCAAAGATCTAAAAATTTATGTTTAATCGTATCGATAGGTAATAAATCGAAAAGAGAAGAAGCTCTTGCTGCAATTTGGTATAAATCTGGCGCGGTAAGGAGCGCAACAAGTAAATGACCACTACGAATTTGTGGATTTTGTTCAGCAGAAGCTAATAACCAAGCTTGTTCAAGTAAGCGCACAATGGATTGGGCAAAAATAGGAGTGCGCGTATTTCCTTTTGGAAGTTGAGCAATACTTTCTTTGAGGTCATCTGCCAAACCATCTGCAGAAACTTTGTATTTTTCTAAGAGTATTTGAAGGTCATTTTTATTGTTATAGGTTAATAATTCGAGTAAAAAATGTTCAATTTCGATTTCATAATTTTGCTGTGAAATACATGTATTGGCTGACTTTTCAAGTGAAATGCGGGCGTGAGGTGAAAGTTTAGTAATTAAAACTTTTAAATTATTCATAAATAACTCATCAAATTTAGAATCCACAGTACGAAATTTTACAAGTTTGACTGTGATCTCTTTTTCTTGCTATAAAAATAAAAACTTTAAAATCAACACCTTATATGTTATTAGTGTCTTGCTTTAGGCGATATAATACAGACTAAATAAAAAAAGGAAAAAGATTTTTTTATAAAATGAAACAAAAAAAAACAAATAGTCGACAAACTTTGAAGTATTTGGCACATTTTTGTATTGACTCTATGTGCTTATTTTTTGTTAAATCTGCAGCATATTTTTAATTTTGATAAATGAAGAGAAAACCCACGGGAAAATAAGTGGTGATTTCTCCACATAAATTAAGTTTTAGCACGTAGAAATACAGAGGCAATTTTGAATAAATTTAGTGTTTTATTACCTATAATTTTAGCAGCCAGTTTAACACAAACCGTTTTTGCAAAAGATAAAGCGGCATCTGTGAAAAAATCCTGTTTAAAGAATTATCCACTGGCAGTAGGTGATACAGATCCAGAGATTATTGGTTTTTATAATCAGTTATGTGACAAAAAAAATAAGAAAAATGAGAACTTAAAAAATGAAATTTTTGTAGATATTGCCAAAAAATATCAAGCCAATGGTTACAATTTAAAAGCATTGCAAGCGGTCAATCTGCTGCGAGAAAAGAACTATCAGTCGCCTGAACTTACTGATGTCACTTTTTTAGCAGGTATCGCTATTTCTTATAATGCGCTGAATCATATGCGGAGTAATGAAAATCGTACTCTAGATGAACAGACCTATTCTCCTGCCAAAGTGTTGTCGGATAATATTCGTTATATTCAGCCGACGATTGATAAATCTACGTCTACTGCAGCAGATGCTCGTGAAAAAAGCACTGAATCTTCGAGCAATGTGAAATCTAAACAGACGATACCTACAAAAAAACGAACCAATACAGCGTCTACGAAGCCTAAACAAACGAATACAGCAGCAAGTAAAAAGAAAACCACCACGACAGCAAAACCGCAAGCTACAGCGAAAAAACCTGCTACTGGTGGTTCACCTTTCGATACATTGAAGAATAAATAACAAGGAAAAGCACTCATGGCAAAACGTGAAAGTGTACAGAAAAAACTTCAACGAATTCGTCCTCCTCGTGTTCAATTGACTTACGATGTTGAAGTTGGCGACGGTAAAGAAATTAAAGAGTTACCATTCGTTGTAGGGGTGTTAGGTGATTTCTCTGCGGCATCTGAAGTAGAGAAAACTAAATTAAAAGACAAGAAATTCATTAATGTTGATTTAGATAATATTGATGAGGTAATGGAGTCTTTAGCGCCACGTGCTAATTTTCAAGTTGAGAATACCTTGACTGAAGACGGTGGAAAAATGTCGGTAGATCTTACATTTAAGAGCATGGCCGATTTCACTCCAGAGCAAGTTGTACAACAGGTTGATCCATTACAAAAGTTAGTTGCCGCGCGTGAGCGTCTGTCTGACTTGCGTAATAAAATTTCAAATAATGAACGCTTAGAAGATTTACTGGATGAAGTGTTACATAACACTGATCAAATTCGTAAGTTGAGTGTGGAGGCAGAAAATGAGTAATTTTAATACTGCAACTGCTGCAAACCTTGAAGCAACTGAAGAATATTCGCTTTTAGATTCAATTGTTGAACAAAGTCGTATTGCGCGTACAGATCAAGAACATGATCGTGCAAAAAGTCTGATCGGTGAGCTTGCCAAAGAAGTCATGGCAGGTACCATCACCGTTTCGGACAATATGACTTTATCAATTGATAAGCGTATTGCTGAAATTGATGCGTTGATTTCATCTCAGTTAAGTAAAATCATGCACCATGCTGAATTTCAAAAAATTGAATCGACATGGCGCGGTTTGTATTATTTCTGCCAAGAAACGCCTTCAAACTCTCTAACAAAAATTCGTATGTTAAATACGACGAAAAAAGAGCTGATTAAAGATTTCCAAGGTGCGACCGATTTTGACCAAAGCACATTGTTCAAAAAAATCTATGAAGAAGAATATGGATCATTCGGTGGTGCACCTTATGCAACACTGATTGGTGATTTTGAGTTTGACCGTACACCTTCTGATATGTATTTGCTTGAGCAAATTTCACATGTCGCGGCGGCTGCACATGCACCGTTTATTTCGGCTGCTAGCCCGAATATGTTGGGACTAGAGTCTTTTACTGATATTGATCGTCCGCGTGATGTATCTAAAATCTTTGAAACAGCAGAATATGTACAATGGCGTTCATTCCGTGAAAGTGACGATGCACGTTATGTTGCGTTGACAATGCCACGTGTATTGGGTCGTTTGCCATATGATCCAAAAGAAGGCATTGCCACTGAAGGCTTTAACTTCGTTGAAGAAGTTTCCGGCGAAAACCACAATGAATATTTATGGATGAACGCGGCTTATGCTTTTGGTACACGTTTAACCAATGCTTTTGATATGCATGGCTGGTGTGCTGCGATTCGTGGTGTAGAAGGTGGTGGTTTAGTTGAAGGCTTGCCTGTCCATACGTTCAAAACCAATGATGGTGAAGTGGTCTTTAAATGCCCAACTGAAATTGCCATTACCGACCGTCGTGAAAAAGAGCTGAGTGATCTTGGTTTTATTCCGTTAGTTCATTGCAAAAATACTGATTATGCAGCATTTTTCGGTGCGCAATCGACGCAAAAACCTAAAAAATATGACAGCGATACAGCTAATGCAAACTCTGCATTGTCTAGCCAGATCCAATACATCATGGCAGTTTCACGTATTGCACATTATTTAAAAGCAATGATGCGTGACAAAGTAGGTAGTTTTGCATCAGCAGGTAATGTTGAGACCTTCTTAAATGAGTGGTTATCGCAATATGTATTACTTGATGATGGTGCATCTCAAGAAGCTAAAGCTCAGTATCCATTGCGTGAAGCTTCTGTAAAAGTTGTAGAAAATCCAGCTTTGCCTGGTCACTACAAATCTGTGGTTTTCTTAAGACCACATTTCCAGTTGGATGAGTTGTCTGTTTCATTACGACTTGTGACCGAGTTACCTCAGTCCTCAAATTAATTTTGGGTCAACACTATAATAACTTTAAATAAATAGGTATTCAGAACAATGAAAGATATATACATTCAATTTCGTGGTAAGTACAAAGTAGACGGCGAATCTCGTGATGCAGAGCACAAGAGTTGGTTAGAAGTAAACTCTTGGACGCATAACATCCGTCAACCTAAATCTGCGACTTCTTCCAGTGTGGGTGGTCACACCGCAGAACGTGTAGAACATTCTGACATGGTTTTTGTTAAAGATTTAGATGCGACAAGCCCTAAACTTTGGGAAGCATGTTCAGCAGGTTATACATTTGATGAAGTTCAAATTGATTTTTACCGTGCGAATGGCGACAAACGCATTAAATATCTTCAAATCAAACTGAAACATGTGTTGGTTTCTAGTGTGACACCAACCGTAAATGATGAAGGTGTTCCACACGAATCATTTGGTTTGAAATATGCTGCAGTAGAGTGGACATATAACCAACAAGATATTAACGGTACTGCGAAAGGTGCTGTTACTAAGAAGTGGTCATTATCTAACAACACTGCTTCATACGCAGCGTAATAGATGGATTCAGATAGAGGCTAACTTGGGTAGCCTCTATTTTCATTTTTTTAAATATTTATAAGAAGATATGAATCTCGATCAGCTTTATCCTTATGGTTTTAGAACGACATTATTTGACCGCTTATTACCAGCTGATGCTCAACAGACTCAAGGTCTGTCTTTGCAAGAACTTCGTGAATCTGTTGCTTCCGATTTAGAGGATCTCCTCAATAGTCGTGTGGCAAAATTAGATGAACTGATTGATGACTTTCCATTAGCAAAAAAGTCTATTTTGCAATTTGGCATTATCGATTTTGTGGGCTTATCGACAGCAAATCCATCGGATCGTGACAAAATTTGCCAGTCTATTGAACAATCGATTGCTGCACATGAGCCGCGTTTAAAGCAGATTCGAGTCGAAATGCTCATGGATGGTCATAATATGGGGGCACTATGTTTAAGTATTCAGGCATATTTAAATATTCATCCTTTATATGAACCGGTTATTTTTGATGCCTTATTAAAACCAACAACACAACAATATGTTATTTCTCCAAGAGCTTAATGAAGTGGGTTATCTGTGATTGAAGAGCTGTTACCGTATTACGAAAAACAACTACAGGAATTTGGACAACAGTCCCGTGAATTTGCCAGTAAATACCCCAAAATCGCCCAGCGTTTGTCTTTAAACCAAGAACAAATAGATGACCCGCATATTGAGCGTTTAATTCAAGCATTTTCTCTAATTTCTGCACGGATTGATAAAAAACTTGCAGATAGTTATGACGTTTTTACCCGTTCAATTTTTGAGGTGATGTTTCCTCAATATTTAAAACCATTTCCTGCATGTTCTGTGGTGAGCTTCGAAGATATAAATAAAATTAAGCAATTAACAGATCGACACGTTATTCCAAAGGCGACCAGTCTAAAAGCCAAAAGTACGCGTGGTGTTCAATGTGAATATCAGACGGTACAAGAAGTCACTTTATTACCGATTCAATTAAAACAGCTCAATTTCAAAACTCATCCATCGGCACATATGCATTTAAATCAAAATGCTACATTGAGCTTAGGATTTGAAATTTTTTCGAATAAGCACGCTTTACTCAAAAATGAAACTTTGCCGATATTTTTAGACGCTATTTCTAATTTTCCTTTACAGGTTTTAGATAGTATTTTTAAATCGACTACGAGTTTTTCGATTCGTGTGGGGCAGCACATTTTTGATATTGCCAATCCATTTGAAATTATGGGCTTTGATGAAGTTCAAAGTGTTCTACCTATCGATCAGCATACGCATCATGCATATCGTTTATTGATGGAATATTTTTGTGTTCCTGAAAAATTCAATTTTTTAAATCTAAATTTAGATTTCATTAAGTTTTTAAGTTTAGAACACAGTGAATTTGATGTTCAAATGCACTTTAAGCTTAATTTAAACGATCAAGCGGCAATTCGAAATTATTCTGAATTAAATGCTGCAAATTTTAAATTGTTTGCTACACCAATCGTTAATCTCTTCAATAAACAAGCAGAGCCGCAAAAGATTAATCATAAGCGAATGGAATATCCATTGGTGACAGATGCGCACCATCCTGAATATTTTCAGGCCTATAGCATTTTAAAAATGAATATGGTGCGTGAAAAAAGTAACCAAGATGAAGTGTATTATCCGGTACTGCCTTTTTTTGCAATGAGTCATTATCATCAAGATAAAGTCCAGTTTTTTTATAGTTTAAATCCGCAGCAGATGAAGAATAAACATCAGGAATTAAACTATTCAATCATATCTCGTGCTTTAGACCCGCATAGTACTCAGTCCGATTTTATTAGTACTGAACTTTTGTGTAGTAATCGTGAGTTACCTTACGAAAGTTATAATAAAGATCAGAATGCATTAACACTGAATGATAGTAATTTGGCACGTCGTGCTCTGATGCTCAAACGACCGTCGTTACCGTATTATTTTGAGCAAAATAAACAAGAACAGTGGCGGGTCATTTCACATTTATCTTTGAATAATATGTCTTTAATGAAAGGCGATGCGGTCTCTCATATTAAAGAACTTTTGGAATTGTATAATTTACCTAAATCAAAAGAAAACCAAATTATTATCGACTCCATAAAAAAGATTCAGTTTTCTACTACGCAGAAACTTGTGGATAGTAAACCATTTCCATTATTTGTCAGAGGTTTAAAAGTACAGCTCGATATCGATGCGGATATATTTAGAGGACATAGCCTATATATATTTAGTCAATTGCTGGCCCATATCTTTAATTTAAAAGTCAATATGAACAGCTTTGTCGATGTCTCGGTTTTTGATGCAAATAGTCAACAGGAGTTATACCAATGCGTGCAGAACGTTGGTGGCAAGAAAGCTCTGTAATTGACGGACTTTTCCAAGAACCGAAAGCCTACGAGTTTGTTCAAGCCACTCGTTTGTTAAGACATGCACCTTATGGAGCGGCTCAAGTTCACTGGGCAAATGACTTTGAGTTTAATAGTTCACTTAATCTGAACTTCCCGAACACTGAAATTGAAAGTTTAGAGTTCAACGATGAGAAAGTTGAACTGACAAATTTAATGGTAGGTTTAACGGGTATTCAAGGTGCATTACCTTATAGTTATACCAATAAGATTAAGCTCAGCGGGCGACATCAGCGACACGAAACTCAAAAGTTTTTAGGGCTGTTTAATCATAAATTAACAGCACATTATGTTGATGCCAGTTTAAATTATCATTTACCTATTCGTTATGAAATCGAGCAGGATAATCACTATCTTGATATTTTACATGCATTAAATGGTTATATCCGTAGCCAGCATGATCAGCCAGATTTAGATGATTATTTTGCTGAATTCTCAGGTTTAATGCAGGGGCAAAACAATACAGCTTATGCATTAAAAACCATGCTGAATTGTATCTTTAAGCAGAAATTTGATATTCGAGAATTTATCCCTGAAACTTTTGTATTTGAAGAAGATCAGAGAACATGTTTAGGTGGATCTCAGCCAAGCTTATTGGGGCTGAATACTTTTTGTGGTGAGAAGATTCAACAGATTGACGAAAAAATTGAAATCGTGATTGGACCTTTAAATCATGAAGATTATTTAACATTTTTACCGAATCAGGCACGCAGCCTAAAATTAAAACAAATGATTCAAACTTGGTGCAGTCCAACATTAATGGTGGATGTGCGCTTAATTTTACAAAAAGAAGAAATAAAACCGGTGTGTTTAAATTCTTTGAGCGGAATTGGTTTAGCTCAGGGAGCATTTTTACAGCCGAATAAACAGGTCGATAATACAGAAACCTGTTATGCCTTAATGGGGAATTTATAATAATGCTGAAATTAATAATTGGAACCTTTAGTACGCTTTTTGTTTTGTGTACTGCTTTCGTGATTTTTTACTGGCGAGATACAGGCTATGACCCGACAGCTTTCGATTTAGTCACATACTTTTTACTTCTTCCTTTAGCTTTATGTGCAATTATTTTGTCGCCTTATTTGCTTTACAAGGGCATTCAACATCAAAAAGAAAAAAAACTTGAAGCTGAAAAACGTGCAGAAGAACAAGCTGAGCAACAACAACTTGAGGCCATTGAACAAGCAAAACCAAAGCCTATTGATGTACAGCAATTTCGTTTAAATGTTTATTCTTCAGCGGCTTGGCATAGTTTTGGTGAAAACGAACAAATTATCCAAGATATTCAACAATTCAAAAGTCCTGAACTCGATGATAAGTTATTTAATGCATACGGTTTGCCTGTTCTTTCATTTCGAATCAAAGATTTAGATGAACTCACTAATGAAGAAGCAGATGATGAATATAGTGCCATCACCATGCGTGAAAAACGAATCCAGTCACTTATTCAGCAACAACTAGAGCAACACGTTGAAAGTCTATTTTTAATTGCAGAGCATCTGAAGCAATCAGCACTCTTTTATGATAGTGAATTGGCATATCAGTACCGTATGCATCCGGGTTGGGTGGATCCAGATTATACGCAAGATGAACATTCAGAACATTTGGCGAACTATGCACAGCAAGTTTCACGTTTAAATCGTTTAAATGTCCATATTTTGCTTGCTGATAATTTGATTCATCAATGGAATGATGATTATGCTCAAATTATTCAGCAGTATTTATCTGACGGATTTTCGATCATTCCCGAACAAATTCATATCGAGCCACATTTTATCGGCACTCAAGTCGCTTATTCAGAATGGTTAAGCATTTTAGAGATGATTTCAAAACAAAAGTTTGAAGTCAGTTTGATTCTCAATGCTGACTCTGAAATCGATCAAGAATGGATTGATGAAAAGATGTGGTTACAAGAAAAATACATTGCTGCAGAATTTGCATCGAGTTGGTGTTTGGCTGCTTCAGACGTTCAAGTTCGAGGTTTAACTCCAAATAAAGTGCTACAAGTGGTGGCACATGAGCCTGAGTTGAAACGTCATTTAGAGCTTCAAGCACTGAATAATTTAGATCAGTATGATCAAGAACAACCCTTTTTATTGATGTTAGATGATGCAACGGATATGAAAGTGGTGAAAAAATTACAGTATAAATTTAATGAAACAGCGATTGAAACCTATCATTTTTTATATACAAAACAGAATCTTGGAAATACCCAGCAATTGGCAAAAATTTTTGGATTCATGTTGGGTATGCACTTGCCAGAAGAGTTAACTGCCATGATTTATAGCACAGACCAAGAATCGACATTTGCTTTTATTCAAGCATTTTCAGTAGAAGATGAACTTGAACAAGAAACTGTTTAATTAGAATTAAGACGAAATTGAGAACATTGTGAACACACTATTTTATACGATCCTCGGTTATGTTTGGCAGTACGTCACCAATCCTAAAGCGATGGTGGCTTTGTCATTTTTTGTGGCCATTGTTGCCATGCATAATTCGATTCCGCAAAAGACTTTTTATATTGTGGTTGCTGTTTATATTCTCGGATTAATTCTGTGGGGTATATATGAATTAGTACAGCATTATCGTCATAAACAGCAAGGCGAGGAACTTGCTGAGGCGATTGCCAAGGATAATGAAGCTGAATACGGTAAACAAAAAAATAAAGAAGAACTTGCGCTGATCAATCAGCAAATGAAAGACTCGATTCAACTTATCCGTAAATCAAAACTCGGCGACAAAAAGGGTAATGCAGCCCTATATGAATTACCTTGGTACATGGTGATTGGTAACCCAGCAGCGGGTAAAAGTTCAGCGATTTATAATTCTGGTCTTAGATTTCCATTTGAAGAAACTCATCAGAAAATGGTGTCGGCAGGTCTAAGTGGTACTCGTAACTGCGATTGGTTTTTCTCTACAGATGGTGTCTTACTCGATACCGCAGGTCGATATTCTGTTTATGCCGAAGACCATTCAGAATGGTTAGGTTTCTTAAATATTCTCAAGAAAAACCGTTCTAAAGCACCAATTAACGGTTTAATCGTGATTGTTTCTGTGGCGGAGCTTGTTAGTCAAAGTCCTGAAAAATCAATCAAATTAGCCAAAAACTTACGCGCACGTATACAGGATTTGACGGAACGTTTAGAAATTTTTGCGCCAGTGTATATCGTTTTTTCAAAAATGGATTTGATTGCTGGCTTTACAGAATTTTTTGATTGTTATGATAAGGATGAATTTGATCAAGTTTGGGGTGCAACACTACCTTATGATCCAGACTCATCCGAACATGCTGTTGAGATGTTCGAAAAGCATTATTCAATTTTATATGATGGTTTGAAGAGCGTCAGTACTACGCACTTGAGTCGTCGTCATTCGCAAAATATTTCTCCAAGTGTAATGACATTTCCACTTGAGTTTAAAAGTTTAAAGCCAGTGCTCAAAACTTTTATTGGTACGTTGTTTCAAGACAACCCTTATCAGTTTAAACCGGTATTCCGTGGGTTCTATTTCACCAGTGCGTTGCAAGAAGGTGTGATTGAAAGTCCAATGACGGAGCAAATCGCTGAAGACTTTCATTTGGTGAAAAGTACGGATAGTGAGTTTGGCATTCCTACGAATTCTGTTTCGCAAGACCATGGTTATTTCTTAAAAGGACTCTTTTCAACCGTCATTTTAAAAGATAAAAATCTAGTTAAACAACATATCAATCCTGCACGTAAACGTCAGCGCTTTATGGCATTTATTGCTGCATTGTTATTGGTTGCTGTGGTGCTTGGGTTATGGGTTTGGTCGTATCGTAATAACCAACAACTCGTGGCGGAAGTTCAAGCTGACTTAGACAAAGTTGTGCAAATGGAAAGCCGTAGCGGAAGTGAGCTTTCGACTCAATTGGATGCATTGCTGATATTACAAGGGCATTTACAGCAGCTCGATCACTTTGATGAAGATCGTCCTTTGAAATATAGCTTTGGTTTATACCAAGGGAATAAAATTCGTGAAAAACTCAAAGTTGAGTATTTACGAGGTATTCAACAAATTGTATTAGCACCATCTCAGCAAAATATGGCGCAGTACTTACAACGTGTCAAAGCCAATGAATCGACGTTGAAAGAAAATCACGTCAATGTACAAATTACTCAAGCGGTGAAATCAAATCAGCCATATTTAGAACCATCGGATACCAATCCTCAGGATGCCTACAATGCACTGAAGGCGTATTTGATGATGAGCAATCATAAATATATGGAATCGAGCCATTTGAGTGACCAAGTTACTCGTTTCTGGCGTTCATGGTTAGATTCAAATCGTGGTCAAATGCCACGTGGGGAAATGATTCAAAAAGCCGAACAAGTTTTATCTTATGCGATGACTTTAGCTGCTGATCCTGCGTTCCCGCAAATGGAATCTGATCCTTTATTGGTAGATCAAACACGTCAATTATTAACGGCTGTTACTATGGGTATTCCTGCACGTGACCGCGTTTATAATGAAATTAAAATGCGTGGTTCGGTACGTTTCCCTGCAGTGACTGTGAAGCAAATTTTAGGTGAAACAGGCCAAAACAGCATGTTGGGTAGTTATGCCTTGCCAGGTATCTTTACTTACCAAGCTTGGAATGATTATGTAAAAGATGCGATTAACCAAGCCGCGAATAATCCGACGGATACTCAAGATTGGGTACTCAATACCAATCGTTCTGATGACCTGACGTTTAGTGGTAGTCCAGACCAGATCAGTAAACAGTTAACCGAACTTTATAAACAGGAATATATCGCTGAATGGCGTAAATTTTTAAATGCTGTGCATTATGGCAAAGGCGCAGATGTCGCTCAGCAGTCACGTTTTATCGATATTTTAGGTGAACCTGAAAATTCGCCAATTCGTAAAGTTGTCGACCGTATTGCAAAAGAAACCAGCTGGGATAATCCAATTGTTCAAGCAGAACTGGCTGCACCTCAGAAAGGCTTTATTGCCTGGTTTAAACGTAAAGTTCTTAGCCGTGATGATGCGCAGCAGGCACAGCAAGTTGCTTCAAAAGCCGGTCAAGGTGTTATTGCAAAAGAGTTTGATGTGTTCTATCAACTAGTTCGTAAGCGTGATGATCAGCAAAACAAATCAATTTTAGATGAATACATGCTGTCTTTGAGTCAAGTACGTAGTAAGTTCAATGATTTGAAGAGTGGCGGTGATATGGGGCCTGCAAGCATGACATTGGTGAAACAAACCATCAATGATCAAAACTCTGTCTTTAATAGCACGCAAAAATTTGTGGATGAAAAAATGTCTGTGGGTCTGAATGAATTAGATCAACAGTTGATTCAAAAACTCTTTATGCAGCCGGTGACTCAGTCATTTGAAGTTCTTTTGATTCCAGCTCAAAACGAAATTAATAAATTATGGGCAATGCAGGCGTATCAACCATTTACAACCAATCTTGCACCTAAATATCCATTTAATAGTAATGCTACTTTACAAGCGACCAGTAATGAAATTAGCCAAATTTTTGGTGAAAACGGAAGTATCGCTCGCTTTGTAAAAGAATATTTAGATCCATTGGTGATTCGTCGTGGCTATACCTTAACCACGAAAACATGGAAAGATTTGGGCATTGGTTTAAATCCACAATTTGTAGCGAATTTCCAACGCTATGTTGCGCCAAGTAATGGCGTTGCTACAGGGGAATTGAGTCAAGCAGCACCTGCGGCAACCAATCAATCGAACTTCCAATTCTTCCCATTAGAAAATACACAGTTGCTTTCATATACCATTGATATTGATGGTCAGCGTATGGTGTATGAAAATGGTGTTCAGCAATGGGTGAACTTCGTGTGGCCAAATAAAGGGGCAATTCCGGGTGCACGTATTACTGCAATTGACTTGGAAGGTCAAACGCATACGATTTTTGATGAGCCGGGTGAATATGGTATTAACCGATTGATTGAAGGCGCTCAGCGTACTCAAAATGGTAATTCATTTGAAATGGTGTGGCGTAGCAAACAAAATCCAAAAGTGTTTGTAAAAGTGAACTTCCGTTTAATTAGTGGTAACGCATCTGGCCCAACTACAGGTTCAGGCTATTCAGGTATGACTCTTGTTGATCAAGTGGTGACGAATAAAGGTGTTCGTGTCGTAGCAGCGCAAACGATGCCAGCAGGACAAGCACCTGTAGCGCCACCAGCGACTTCACCGATGAGTGTTGTACAAGGAACAGCAACACCATGATGATGAATTTAAAAATGAGAGCGGTGGCATTCGTGCAAAAGAGCAAGGAGTGTGACGATGTATGAAGTGAGAACGACACCGCTGTATTATGGGAAATGTCCAGCTCGTGGTGACTTCTTAAAGAGCCGTGAACAATATTCACTGATTCAGTTAATCGATCAGTGGATCACGGAGGCGCTTGAGTTCGCTATGCGTTCAGACAATTTTAATGCAGCGTATAACTCACTGCCTTCATTAGATTTCTTTATTGCCAGTCCAAAAGATAAGCGTTTTTTGGTTGCCAATTTGATTAGCAGTGAAGACAGTTCAAAGCGTCAATTTCCAATGGTGCTCGCTCATCTGCTAGAAATCGATGATCCTTTCGATAATATTTTGTATGCACCATATCGTTATAAACAGACTTTGATTGACTTATATCAGCGTAACCGAGTGATGCGTTCTATTCGCGATCCCGATATTTTGCTCGATAAATTAGGCAAACTGAATAACGAAATCCAAGTATTCGGAACAGAAGAAACCTCTTCTTTTTATGAGCACCATACTTTGCATTCATTTGCACGTTTATTGAATTTTACGCCTTATCAGTTGGCGCAAAGCATGATTGGTCTCGGTTTGCTGCTACAACCGATTATTCATCAGGGCACGTCTCGGTTGAATAAAGTGTTGATCTTACCGATCAATAATATTAGTTACTGCTATGAAATCGCGGCTTTTTGGGTCAATTTGATTAGTCGCTTTGTCGAAAACCAAGATGCTGAGTTATTCATTGGCATCCTACACAGTGATTCACCTGTTTTACTATTTGGTTTTCAAGGTGCTGATATTACTGCACTCAGTGATGTTTTTACCCAAAATATGCAAAGTGATCATTGGGTTTCCCTGATCGATGCCAGTTGGATTGATCCTTATCTTGAACAAAATGCAGGCTTAGCCGTTTTGGAACAGTCTTTGAGTGAGCGTCAGATCAGCCTTATTCATGGCATTAAACTTTTTAGACAGACTTTTATAGAAGAATAATGATGCAAAGAATCTTACCAATGTTGCCCAAATTTCTTGCGAGTGTGTGCATTTTAGGCTGTTCGGCTTTGCTCTGGGCAGAACCTATTGTGATTGAAGGAGCTGTACCGAATGAAGCAACCAAGCAAGAAATATTAAATAAAGCCTATTTGACCTATGGTCAGGCAAATGTGGTTGATAAAATTCAGGTTCGAGCGGTTACTGCACCCAATGGTTGGGGCAATAGCGTAAGCCAGATGATTAATGATGACTTAAAGAAAGTAAAACAGGGGAAACTCTCTGTACGCGGAACGCAAGTCGATTTAAGTGGAAAGATGTCAAATCAAAACGATATCCAACCCACGACCACCAAGTTTCAGTCTTTGGTCACAGCACCTTTTCGTTTCAATGCACAGCTTTCTGTCAATCAGGCTGAACAGGCTATTATTGATGCGGCTTTACGTAATCGTATTATTGAATTTGAATCGGGCAGTGCCATTTTAGCGCCATCTGGGGTACAGATCTTAGATGAAATGGTTGTCGCATTGAACCGTGTCGGTGGGAAAAAAGTACGAATTATTGGTCACACAGACAGCTCAGGAAATCCTGAGAAAAACTTAAGTTTAAGTCAAGATCGTGCTAATGCAGTTAAAAACTACCTGATTTCAAAAAATATTGCAGCGGCGAACTTAAGTACTGAAGGGATGGGATCAAATAAGCCTGTAGCAGACAATGCTACGCCTGAAGGTCGTAAGAAAAACCGTCGTATTGAGTTTGAAGTACTGTAACTATTTCAACTTAACTACAACGGCTAATGCAACGAATGAACCCAGTGTATCTAGACTGGGTTTTTTTATGCTAATTGACTCAGTCGATTATTTGATAACTGAAAACGACATTTTTTAAAGCAGCAGTGTTATAACTAAATAAGACTATATTTTGAATAGGGCTAAAGTTTTAATTTTTGCATTTTATACCACTAAAGCATTCATATTTTGAGCAATAAAACAGTGGATTCTAAAATCAATTAAGGTTAAAACATAAGAATCAGTTTTGGATATGCGTTTCATATCTACTGCTTTCAACCTTGTCGTTAAAGAATAATCACTTTTGACATGGCGCAAAGTTTTAAAAAATCTGCAGGACAGTGCGGAAAAACAACAACTCAATATGGATGAATGTGGGAGCAAAGAATGCTTGGTAATATGATGTTTAAACCGCTTTTGATTAGTAGCATGATTGAACATGCGGGTCGCTATCATGCGGATAGTTTAGTAATTTCAAAAAATACAGACACGACGATTACGAAAACCACTTGGGGTGAAGTCCATAAAAATTCAAAACGATTTGCCAATGTTCTTGCATCACTCGGTTTAAATTTAGGGGATCGTGTTGCGACCATCGCTTGGAATAACCATCGTCACTTAGAGTCTTGGTACGCTATTTCAGGTAGTGGTTATGTATGTCACACCATTAATCCACGTTTATTTCCTGAACAATTAATTTTTATCATCAATGATGCCGCAGACCGCGTCATGTTATTTGATAAAACCTTTTTGCCTTTAATCAAAGCAGTAAAACCATTATTAAAATCTGTTGAACATTTTATTTGTTTAGATGGACCAGATGCAGCGATTGTTGAAGCGGTGCCCGATGTGAAGTTTTATGATGAACTTATCGCGGGGCAATCTGCAGACTATACATGGCCAGAATTAGATGAATTATCGGCTAGTTCGTTATGTTATACCTCGGGTACCACAGGCAATCCGAAAGGCGTGTTGTATAGTCATCGTTCAACAGTCTTACACAGTTATGCGATTTGTATGCCGGATTCATTAAATATCTCAGCGAGAGATATTATGATGCCCGTTGTACCGATGTTCCATGTCAATGCATGGGGTACGCCATATGCTGCGGCAATGGTGGGATGTACTTTAGTGCTGCCAGGCCCAGGTTTAGATGGTGCGAGCCTGACACAAATGATTGATGACTATAAAGTATCCGTTGCATTAGGTGTTCCAACAATTTGGCAGGGATTAATCAATGCTGCGCAGCAAGCGGGCAGTCAGCTCCAAAGTTTAGTGCGAAATGTGGTGGGTGGATCTGCTTGCCCACCTGCGATGTTGAAAGTCTTTAAAGAACAATTTAACTGTGAAACGATTCATGCTTGGGGGATGACTGAAACCAGTCCATTAGGTTCTTCAAACCAGTTTAAAGCCAAACATTTATTATTATCTGAAGAAGAACAATTACAAGTAAGATTGTCTCAAGGTCGTCCACCATTTGGGGTCGATTTACGTATTACCGATGAAGAAAACGGTACACACGAAGTTGCACGTGATGGCGAAACGACGGGTAATTTACAGATCCAAGGGCATTGGATTATTGGCAATTACTTTGGCAAAACAGAATCTGCATTAACCTCAGATGGTTGGTTTGATACCGGGGATATTGCAACCCTGAACGAAGATGGTTTCTTAAAAATTAGTGACCGTTCAAAAGATTTGATCAAATCGGGCGGTGAATGGATTTCTTCTGTTGAGTTAGAAAATTTAGCTATGGGACATCCCAAAATTGCAATGGCAGCAGTGATTGCAGCTACTCATCCGAAATGGGATGAGCGTCCTGTATTAATTGCGATTAAAAAGCCAGATGTTGATTTATCTGATACAGAAATTTTGGATTATTATGCAGATAAAGTTGCTAAATGGCAGGTACCTGATAAAGTAATTTTCGTGGATGCTATTCCATTGAGTGGCACAGGGAAAATGCTGAAAAAAGATCTGCGTGAGCAATTTGGTGCTGTATTACTAGAAAGCCAACTTAATAGATCTCTTTCATAAATCAAAAAACGATCTTCTTTTTGGTTAATATTTGCACTCCGGATTTCTTAGCATTCGTGCATAATCTGCGGATGAAATACATCGATTCAAACAAGCTTTCTGATCCTC
>NZ_VPBP01000039.1:0-26108 GCF_013418685.1 Acinetobacter sp. YH12129 | reverse complement strand
CACGATTAATAAGTGCGCGGTTGTATGTAGACCAATTGAGAGTACGGTAAATTTTAGGTGTGGGCTTATTCATTTGAAAATTATATTGTGGAATAAGCCCTTAACGATAGGTTTGTGCAACAAAGCCGATCAATATTGGTATTAAAATTAAGGCGATTATGAAAAATATAACTATTTTAATGATGGCTTTATTTTTTATCTTAATTTCAGCTTGTGTAAGTACCACGAATTTAGGGACAGCTGGTGCAGAACGTAAACAGTTTTTTATCGTTCCTCAAAAATTATTAACTAAACAGGCGGACAGATCTTATCAACAATTTATTCATCAGTCTAAAGACAAACAACTTTTGATCATTTATCCGAAATTGGATCAGGTTTTAAATAAACTCAAAAAAAATGCGGAGTTTTACCGTCAAGGTTCGAGCCAATGGGATTGGCAAGTCAGTGGGAATCTCAATAAAGATTTAAATGCACATGGTTTTCCAAGTGGGAAAATTGTCATTAACACGGGTTTGTATTGGAGTTTAAAGCTGACTGAAGATGAATTGGCATTTGTGATGGCGCATGAAATGGCACATGCATTGCGTGATCATCATCGTGAAAAGATTTCTTTGCTGTTTGCTAGTCAGGTGGCGATGATTTCTTCGACTGCGGGTATCGGCGCGCTTGCAACGGCTGCCAGTAGTGTGACTGGGCAAGCGGTTTTTCTGCCTAAAGTTTCAAAATTTGAACTAGAAGCTGATGTTCTCGCACTTGATCTTATGTCGAAAGCGGGCTTTGACCCAAATGCAGCATTGAGTTTTTGTCAAAAATATCAGCAGGAAACGACACGCCGTCAAATGCTTGATGTAAAACCATTGATGACTCAAGACAGTATAGATAAGCGTAAGATTTATATTGAAAAATATTTACCTGAAATGCACATCAAATTTCAACAGGCGCAGGCTTTAATGTTGAATAAAATGCGATAACTCATGGCACATTCTAGGTTGATTTAAACTAAAGCAAAGTTACAAATGATTTATTTAAATCTTGTTTTATAGTCGTGCTACAGCACTATTACATCTGATGTCTATATAAAACAATTCAATGATTCTGTAGCTATTGTATAAATTATAATCAAGCATGATGAATGGAATTCATGGTAAAATGATCGGCTTTCATCTTCTTTGATCTTTTTTTAGATCATTCCATCTGCCAGCCGAGAATTGCTAGCCATGTCTACTGCTTATACTATGCAGACTGCGCCAAAAGCGTTGTTTGATTACGACAAATATTGGGCGTCTTGTTTTGACCCTGCGCCATTTTTGCCGATGTCACGCGAAGAAATGGATCAACTCGGTTGGGATAGCTGCGACTTTATTTTGGTTTGCGGTGATGCGTATATCGATCATCCATCATTCTGTTCAGGCATTATCGGCCGTACCCTTGAAGCACAAGGTTTCCGTGTCGGGATTATTGCTCAGCCAGACTGGACCAATGTAGAAGCCTTCCGTGTATTGGGTAAACCAAATATTGCTTGGGGCGTGACAGCCGGCAACATGGATTCGATGATCAACCGTTATACAGCTGACCGTAAAATCCGTTCAGATGATGCGTATTCTCCGGATAATCAGCCGAATAAACGTCCAGACCGCGCAGCAACAGTCTATTGCCAGCGTGTGCGTGAAGCTTATCCAGATGTGCCTGTATTATTGGGCGGTATTGAAGCCTCGCTGCGCCGTATTGCACATTATGATTATTGGTCAGACAAAGTCCGCCGTTCAGTATTGATGGACTCGAAAGCCGATCTATTGATGTATGGTAATGGTGAACGTTCAATCACGGAAATCATGCATCGTTTGGCTCGCGGTGAAAAAATCCAAGAGATTACGGATGTCCGCGGTACTGCATTTATTGTGAATAAAAATAACCGGGCTTCAAAAGCGAAGTTTATTGAAATCGCATCAAATGATGTCGATGCGATTGGCCGTGTCGATCCGATCATTAACCCGTACGTGATGACTGAAGACCTTGAAGGCTGTGAAATCGAGAAAGGCAAAGACAGCGTTACGCAATATCAAGGCTTCCAAAAAGAAGCGGTAGCAAATCCGATTGTTCGTGAAGGTGATAACTTAGACGCCGATACGCAAATCGTGCAGCTGCAGCCTGCATCAAAAGCCATTAAGCATAAATTGCCGCCGCGTGAATTGGCGGTGATTCGTTTACCTGCCTATGAAGATGTGGCGAATGATCCTGTGCTGTATGCACATGCCAACCGTATTTTGCATTTGGAAACTAATCCGGGCAATGCGCGCGCGATGGTGCAAAAGCATGGTGAACGTGATGTTTGGCTGAATGCACCGCCGATTCCATTGACTACAGAAGAAATGGATTATGTGTTTGACTTGCCGTATGCACGTCTGCCACATCCTGCGTATGGTGAAGCGCGTTTTCCTGCTTTTGACATGATTAAGTTCTCTGTAAACATTATGCGTGGCTGTTTTGGCGGCTGTACCTTCTGCTCAATTACAGAGCATGAAGGGCGTATCATTCAAAACCGTTCTGAAGAATCGATTTTGCGTGAAGTTGAAAAAATTCGTGATACCGCACCGGGTTTTACCGGGATCATTTCTGACTTAGGCGGTCCAACGGCCAATATGTACCGTTTGGCATGTAAAGATCCTGAGATTGAAAAGAACTGCCGTAAGCCGTCGTGTGTATTCCCGGGTGTGTGTCAAAACTTGCACACAGATCATGCGCCTTTAACCCAGTTATACCGTAAAGCGCGTTCATTGCCGGGGATTAAAAAGATTCTGATCGGTTCTGGTTTACGTTATGACCTTGCAGTGTTAAACCCAGAATATGTCAAAGAATTGGTGACACACCATGTGGGCGGTTACCTGAAAATTGCACCTGAACATACCGAAAAAGGCCCATTATCGAAGATGATGAAGCCGGGGATCGGGACCTATGACCGTTTCAAACAAATGTTTGATCGTTTCAGTAAGGAAGCAGGGAAGGAGCAGTATCTCATTCCTTACTTTATCGCAGCGCATCCGGGTACGACTGACTATGACATGATGAACTTGGCGATTTGGCTGAAGAAGAATGGTTTCCGTGCCGATCAGGTGCAAACCTTTTATCCATCACCAATGGCGACCGCAACAACCATGTACTACACCGGTAAAAACCCGCTGGCTAAAGTGGCGCGTTATACCGAAAATGTCGATATCGTGAAAGGTGAAAAACGCCGCCGTTTACATAAAGCCTTCTTGCGTTACCATGATCCAAATAACTGGCCATTGCTGCGTGAAGCGCTCAAAGAAATGGGCCGTCAGGATCTGATTGGCAACTCAAAACAGCATTTGATTCCGACGTATCAACCGGCGGGCAGTGCTGAGGGCCAATACCAATCTGCACGTAAAAAGAACTCAAGCATTGCGGGTGATTCACAAAAACGTACAGGTGAACAAGGTAATCGGACGAAGGCTGCTCAATCGCGTCCTTCAAATACCAAGAAGCGTCCTGAGCGCGGTCAAATCTTGACGCAGCATACTGGTCTGCCGCCGCGTGAAACGGGTGATGCGAAAAAACCTTTTGGCGGTCCGAAACCCAAAGGAAAATCGAAGTCTAAATCACGCGCTTAAAATGGATAGATAAAAAAAGACACTTCGGTGTCTTTTTTTATGGGTGTTATGCTCGGCAGCATAAGAAAGTTTGCATTTTTATATGCTGTTACAAGCTCAATGCCATATGTGTGTCGGTTATCTCAATGAAATACGAGCAAAATTTGACAGCTTATCGGAATAGTCTGACAGTGAGAGGAAATGCACTTGCTGTCGTTTTAGCGAATGATCTAAAGTATCTGTATATAGCAATGGATGCTATTACTCTGAACGAAGTGGCATGTGATGTTTGACGCTTTAAGTTTGCAACTTTTTGTCAGTTTAAATACGTATTGTGTGAAAGTTAGAGTTATTTTTTTTAATAGGAAATTAAAAAAATAATACTGGTTGTATACTTCGTCTTCAAAAGAAGTATGTCAAAAACCAAAAATATAAGAAATATAAAGGATTATGAGATGACTATATACATAGTAATAGGGAGTATTTTACTCTTCTGTGTGCTCATAATGGCTTGGAAAAGTTTAGAAAGTGATTCTAAGCAACAAGATAGCGCATTGAAACAACGTGCTATTTTCAACATTAATGAGCAATTAACTTACACGCGTTTAAAAGAAATTTTGCCTAAGCATACGATCCTTGCGCATGTATCTTTTGATGCACTGTTGACCACGAAATATTATCGTACGCGGAACAAGTATCGAAATATGGTGGCGGACTTTGTCGTCCTCGATGAACAGCATCAGATCTTGGCAATCGTCGCTTTAGATGATCCAATGGTGCTGAAACGGATGCAGCAGTCGCAATATCAAGATGCTTTGCTCGCTTTGGCAGGCTATCGGGTCATTCGTTATGATGATGTGCCTGAGTACGTTCAATTACGCGAAGATTTCTTAAATGAGCAGCGTGTACAAGCGCCATTTGTACCGGTTAATGATTTGAAAAAATATCATTTATATTCAGATTTGGAACGTAAAAAGATCAAAATTATTGGATCTTAAGGATTCAAAGAGCCAAGTCTTTTGCAAAAAAAAGCATGTCTTTAGACATGCTTTTTTTATTGTTATTCAGGCTTAATGGTTATTCAGGCTTAACGGCTACGACAGTTAATTCTACCCGTACACGCGGGTCGTATAATTTGGCTTCGACACAAGTTCTGGGTAATGCTTCAATGTCTGACACCCACGCATCCCATACTTCATTAAATGCGGCATAATCCTGTTCAATATCTTTAAGATAAATGGTCACTGACATAATCTGGCTTTTATCTGTGCCGGCATCTGCAAGGAATTGATCAATGATCTCAAATGTTTGCTGTGTTTGTCCTTTGATGTCTAAATCAAGGTCTGTTGCCAATTGACCTGCCAAATGGACCAATTGACCTGAAATAGCGATTTCGGAAAAGCGTTTTGAAACATGCAGGCGTTGGATGGTCATGCGGAATATCCTGAAAGCAAAAAGGTCACTTAATCTTGAGTTTTAGGCATTGTAGCTGCAACCAAGGCCGTCAATAAACAGCCAACAGCAAGGTAGATTGCTACATAATGCCATGAACCATCACCCCAAATCACCAAAGCTGCTGCAATCATTGGGGTAAAGCCACCACCGATAATACTGGCTACTTGATAGCCGACACCTGCGCCACTGTAGCGATAGGCGGTACCAAACAAGGAGGTAAAAATCGGCTGGTGTACACTCACCACCATATCATGGGCAATATTGGCAAGGAAAATTGCACCGACAATAATTAGCCAAGTATTTTGTGCATCAAGGGCCATGAAGAAGGGAAAAGCTGAAAGCGCACCAATCAATCCACCCAGCACGCACATTTTACGATGATCAAATCGATCTGCTAGCCACGCAAAGAGGGGAATGCTGAAGCAGCTAATGGCACCAACCATTAAGGTGATATTGAGGAAGAACTGTTTGTCCATGCCCAATTGAGCGGTGGAATAATTCAGTGCAAAGTTCGTCACCAAATACATGGTGAGTAACTCAGTCAGGCGCAGCGCAATAATGTAGAAAAAGGCTTTTGGGTGTTGGCTAATCGCTTGCAGAATCGGTAATTTTTGCGGCGTTTGTCGAGCTTTGACCACATTGTCGATGAATTCTTGTGATTCGTCTTGATCACGTCGAATCCACATCGCGATAGCCAGCAAGACAATACTGGCAATAAAGGGAATTCGCCATGCCCAATCAGCAAAAGCATCTTCACCCAAAGTGGCAATAATCAACGACACAGCGCCTGTTGCCAGAACGAGTCCGACGCCATAGCCAATTTGTACACCACTGCTGTAAAAGGCTTTTTTGCCTTTCGGGGCATTTTCCACGGCCATCAGGGCAGCGCCGCCCCATTCACCACCGACGGCAAAACCTTGTATTGCCCGAAGTGTTACGAGCAGGATCGGGGCCAACCAACCGATGGCCGCAAAATTGGGCAGTAAACCAATGCCGACCGTCGAAATGCCCATCAGGATGACGGTGAGCACCAACATTTTTTTCCGACCCAGCTTGTCACCAAAATGTCCAAACACAATGCCGCCTAAGGGGCGGAACAGGAAGCCGACGCCAAAGGTCGCCAAGGCTGCCAAGGTTCCCATATTGTTGCCAATACTGGGGAAAAACTGATCTTTGAAAATGAGTGCGGCAACAATGCCATAAAGTAAAAAATCGTACCAATCGACTACGGCACCAATGAAGCTACTTAATGCGGCTTTACGCGCACGTTGTTCTTGATTTTGTGAAATATTTTGAGGATTTGGAGCAGATTTTGCAGAAGGCATACAGCGGGGTATTCCATGATTGACAACAGAGTTGCCCTGTAATATTCGGATTTGATCGTCACGCCAATCACAGGACAGCATGCTGAAAGTAAAGGTGATTTTCAGCATCTCAGCGCATACACGGATAATGTAGTGCGCTGATAGAGTACTCTAATTTTAGGCTTTGTGAATAGCAAATTGCTTTAAATTTGTTCTTCTGCCTAAATCTTAAGCAAATACGATCTTCTTGAAGTTTTTAGAGCAGCGAAAGTTGTGTTTCTTGGTTTTGCGCACTTAATTGATAGACCCCTACGCCAATCAGGCGAAATTGATCTTCCTCAGAAATATGCATTTCATGCAGTAATTGCTGTAATACCTGCGCAAGGTCTTCACGATGATTCAGTGACGTTTTAAAACTTTTACTGTGCTGTAGCACTTGGAAATTCTTCAGTTTTAATTTGGCCGATACACCACGTGCGCTTAACTGCTTTTTTTCTAAACTAGACCAAACTTGGTCAATCAGTTTGGGCCAATAGGGCTGACATTGGCTCAGGGTGAGATCATCATCAAAAGTGGTTTCTTTGGAAATATGCTGACGCTCGCGGCTAGATTGGACCGGTCGTTCATCAATCCCTTGTGCATACAGATAGAGTTGTCGGCCATATTTACCGAAATGATGAATCAGAACGGCTTCTTCAATTTGTTGTAAATCACCCAATGTATTGAGTTGCATGGCTTTTAATTTTTCTTGAGTCACTTTTCCCACACCGGGAATTTTTTTCAGTGCCAAGTCATGGATGAAATGCAAAACTTGAGACGGTTTGATAATACAAATGCCATTGGGTTTGTTCCAATCAGAAGCAACTTTAGCCAAAAATTTATTGGGCGCGACACCTGCGGAGGCAGTTAAACCAGTGCTTTGTAAAATCTCTGCCTGAATTCGCATAGCGACTTCAGTGGCACTCGGAATATGTTGTAAATTTTCTGTGACGTCCAAATAAGCTTCGTCTAAAGATAGCGGCTCAATCAGAGACGTATAGCGTTGAAAAATGGCATGAATTTGCGCCGAAACGGCACGATATTTTTCAAAATTAGGTTCGATCACCACGACTTGTGGGCAGAGTTTACGGGCCTGTGCCATCGACATCGCAGAACGTAAACCAAATTCACGTGCAGGATAGGACGCGGCACAGATGACCGCACGAAGGTGATGTGAAGACACAACAACAGGAAGCTGTTTGAGTTCTGGGCGTTCCCGCAGCTCTACTGATGCAAAGAATGCATCCATGTCGATATGTATGATTTTCCTCATGCCTAGATAAATCAGTGCCTAAAAATTGAATTTCAGTATCGCACAGTCAATCCAGCGCTTTCCTCAATTTTTTAACTCGAACGACACAGGTTGACTGAGTAAAACCACCTTGGTGTTTTGAGCTGCTGCCGACTGTATCAATAGATTTAGGCTTTGAGGAGTGTCATCGGCAAAGCGAGGTAAAAATTCGAGCTCTGGATTCAGTGGTTTGAAAAAATTATCCCAATGAATTGGAATCACGGTGCTGGGTTGAAGGGTCGCTAAGGTTTCTTTGAAATATTGCTGTTGAAACGCTGGCGTTTGCTTGGAAAGCTGGGCGATGCCTAAAAATAAGGTATCGACTTTTAGTTCTTGCAACTGTTTGGGCACAGCACCCGTACTGGCTTTGACTAAACTGTAATGCGGCCCATGTTGGATGAGATAGTCATATGATCCACCTTCTTTAAACTGACTAAAATGTGCAGGGAGTTGTAGTGGCTGCGAAATTTGTTCCCCCAAATCATCATTAACGGCTGTTGGCGGAGTATGTTGCGAGGGGATCGCAGTAATGGTGAATTTACCGATTTGCATCGGCTGCCAAGCTTGAACTTCGTGCAATTGTGATTCAGCGATTGGCATTGCCCGTGCGATATTTAAGGTGCTTTTAGAGCCGACAATCATGGCCTTGGGGAGCTGGTGGGCCAACATTGGAATATCGAGCGCATGATCATAATGTGAATGAGTCACGAAAATAGCACGAGTGCGTTTTAAGTCGTATTGGTCGATATAGTTGTGTAATAAAGGCTGATCACTTTGAATCTGAGTGAATATGGTCTGACTGAGCGATGGCCGACTAAAAAAGCCATCGATGAGGACTTGCTCTTGGCCATCGTCAAACAGTAAGGTCGAAACGCCAAAGAACTTTACGTGATAGGGCGCCGCTGAGTGAGTATCTGTAGTGCTTTGTGCGGGATGTTGATAATGCCACGTTTTAAACGCTGCCAAGGTCCCTGAAGGTTGGATCAAATAAGCCAATATCCCGATGGCGAGGATCATAAAGACTGAAAATATAATAAGAAAAGTTTTTAAAATACGCATCCTGCGACTCAGTTTTCATGGATTATTTGCTTCGATGTTGTCCTGAGTCGGTGAATAAATCAACGGGGTTTGATCGGGGAAACGCCATTTTTGTCTAAAAAATCAGTCCATGCCTTGGCATCACCTGAAAATACATTTAAATCGACAGTGGTCGAGATACCTTGAATTTGTCCTTGATTGGTATGTTGCCAAATCAGCCATTTCGGATTGTTTTTTAGATCGGGTGGGCCTTTATATTCACGGACCCACAGCGGCGTCTGTTTAAACTCGCCAGCTAAGACAATATTATAAAAAGACTTCGAGGTATAAAAAATCGGTTGTTTGCCATAATGGTGGTGCAAGCGATCATGCATATAAGTGATTTCTTTGAGTAACTGCTCTTTGCTGTAGGTGTTAATGCAGTTGGTGTCATATTCCAAATCAATCACTGGGGGAAGGGCATCGGCTTTTTTCGGCACGGAAGCAATAAAATTTTCTGCCTGAATCCTGCCATCACGGCACAGACGGTAAAAATGATAGGCCCCAACTAAAAAGCCGTTTTCCCGCGCTTGCAGCCAGTTATCTTGAAATTTCCGATCTTTAAAATCACCACCTTCTGTGGCTTTGAGATAAACGAATTGGTATTTTTTAGGTGAAATTTTTGACCATTGAATATCTTTTTGATGATGGGAAACATCAAAACCTTTGACTGGATATTCTTCTGCAGATGCAGGGCGATGCGGCATAACGGCTAAATAACCCAGTCCTGCCACCACCAAGACGCCGCTGATAGCGCTGAGTGCAATAATCGGGCTGTATTTTTTGAGTGAACTTTTTGTGGTACGTGATTTGGCTTTTTTAGGCATGAAAATGTATCCAAGTATCTCTTTTATCATAACCCTTTAATGGCTGATCTGTCATAGATTTGCCCGATGACACGGATTTAGACATCCACATGTTTAGGAATCTGCCAAAAAATCGCTGCGGTAATCAGGTTAATGCAGCCGAGTAAAATCAAGGTGCTATGGAATGCCGTTTCGATTTGTGCAGGACCATAATAGGCCGTAAACACGTTGACTAAAGTCCCTGCCAAAGCCACACCGATACTCATCGACACCATCATAATCATCGACAAGAAACTGTTGCCACTGCTGGCATCTTGTTGGGGTAAATCTTTGAGGGTTAAGGTATTCATCGAAACGAATTGCAGCGAGTTTAAAATACCAAAAATAAAAAAGTGTAAGGCACGTAACCAAGTGGGGGTTTCAGCCGTAGAGAGTGCAAAACTGCAAATACAGGCGCCGACCAAGAAGGTATTTACCAATAACACTTTACGATAGCCAAAGCGTTGAATAATTTGACGAATAATCGGTTTAGATGCCAATGAGCCGAGTACCGTCGGTATCATCAATAAGCCTGTGATAAATGGCTCAAAGCCAAAAGCCACTTGTAGCATTAAGGGAATCAAAAATGGCATGGCATTGCCGCCAAGGCGGGCAAAGAAGTTGCCGATAATGCCGATGGCATAGATCCGATTTTGAAATAATTTACTGCGAAACAGCGCATTGGCGTGGGTATGTGCATGAAAGGCATAGATCAAACTGGCGATGATCCCCGCAGCGACCAAAAGCAGGCTCCACCATAGCGGAAGATGCGGGCTAGCAAAGTTTTCAATGCCTAACGATAAACCCACCATGGCGACGACCAATAAGAAAAAACCCATAAAGTCGAATCGTTTTACGCTCGGTTCGGCCACATTGGGCATGGCTTTAAAGGTAATAAGTACCCCTAGCAGTCCCATTGGAATGTTTATTAAAAAGATCCAATGCCATGTTGCGACTTCCACCATCCAACCGCCAAGGGTAGGGCCTATTAAGGGGCCCATCAAACCGGCAAGGCTCATCAGACTCATGGCCGATAAAAACTGTGTCCGAGGAATCACTTTGAGCATCGCTAAACGCCCAACAGGTAGTAGCAACGCGCCACCTATGCCTTGAATTACCCGATAAACCAATAGCTCATTCAGGCTATTGGCCATACCGCACCCTAGTGATGCTAATGTAAAAATAATAATGGCTGTGAAATAAGTATTTCGTACACCAAAACGATCGGCCAACCAACCACTTAAGGGAATACACGCTGCGACAGACAAGACATAGGCCACGACCACACTATGCATTTGAAGTGGGTCTTCACCTAGACTTCTCGCCATCGCTGGGATTGAGGTATTGACGATGGTCGTATCTAGCCCTTGCATAAAAAAGCCAATAGAGACCAATAGCACTAGAAGTCTAAATTCGGGTTGTAAAGCCTGATGCGTTGGCGTGCTATTCATAAGTCAATAAAGCTGAGATTTTTAAACAGTTTAAATGAATATTGCCATTCAGATGTAGTAAAAGCTTTGCATAATTGAGCCAAAAAATTGCAAGAAAAATGCAATGAAAGTTTAATCTCTATGCAAACTAATGTTTATAACTTGGTGATATTTAAATAAAAGACGAATGAAAACATGAAACTACAAGTTTCGGCACTGATGTGATTAAACAAGGCGATTTAGGGCCCGAAGGTCTGATTTTTATTGCGGCCAAAGATTCGCCCAATGCTCAACCTTTATTGGTGGTTGGAAATGAAGTGAGCGGTAGCACTGCGGTTTATCAGATTAAATTGAAATAATTAAACTTTAAAGCATTTGTTTTATTTGAGGTTTTTATTTTAGTGTCGAGAAAAGCACAGCACGAAATTGTATGAACGCCAGATAAACTGTCATAATGCGCTCAAGTCCTTCATTTATTGGAGGGCTTTTTCTTTATGGCAAAGGTGTTTTGTTTTCATGACAATCGAAATTCTGATGGTCATAGGCTTCTGTCTCGCGGCCTATTCTATTGTCGGTAATGATGTGCCACAGACATTGGGAACCTTTATTTCATCCAATGCGCATCGCCCTTGGTGGCTGTTGTGGATCTATGTCAGCAGTATTCTAGCCATTGTATTGGTTTATGGTTGGTACAGTTCTGGCGTGGGGGATGCATCTTATGGTCGTTTAGAAACGATTCCATTTCCCGCAGAAGGGGTCACGTGGCTCTATATTGTGCCACCGATCTTACTGATCATTTTGACTCGCTATGGAATCCCGGTCAGCACCACATTCTTAGTGTTAACGATTTTCTCTCCGAGTAGTCTTGGCTCGATGTTAACCAAGTCCATGATGGGTTATGCGGTAGCTTTTGTTGTCGCAATTATTGTTTATCGTTTTGTAATTAAAGGCATCTCGGTTTATTTCAGTAAAACACGTGATGAAACCCCCTCGAATATTTGGGTGGGACTACAGTGGGTTTCGACGGCATTTTTATGGAGTCAGTGGCTGATTCAGGATTTGGCCAATATTTTTGTCTACGTCCCTCGTCAGGTGCCGCTGGAGTTCCTGATTTTTGCAATTGTGGTGTTTATCGTACTGCTTGGGATCATTTTGTACCAACGTGGTGGGGCGATTCAGGGCATTATCGACACCAAAACAGGTGTGGCTGATATCCGCTCGGCAACCATTATCGACTTTATGTATGCCTTGATTTTATTGGTGTTCAAAGAGTGGAGTAATATTCCAATGAGTACCACTTGGGTGTTCTTGGGCTTACTCGCAGGACGTGAATTTGCCATGTCCATGCATTTACATGAAGTGAATAAATATCGAACTTCACGAAATGTCAGCAAAGATGCGATGAAATTGATGCTTGGTTTGTTGATGAGTATTTTCTTAGCGACAACCTTGCCATGGTTCTATCGTGTGGTGTCAGGTTAAGTCGACACGATCTTGATTTGAAGTAACATCGAGCAATAAAAAAAGGGGAATACTTTATTCCCCTTTTTGACATCTAAAATACAGTTAGACCACGAAATTTTTCGGGCAATCTAAATTTTTCAGTGCGCTAAAGATCTGCTTCGAAGAATTACATACGATCAGTTTGGCACGATGCTGCGGCGGCAAGAAACCTTCAGCGACCGCATGGTCTAATTGTGCAATTAGTGCATCATAGAAGCCATTGACGTTATAAAGCATCATCGGTTTTTGGTGTTGATTCAACTGTCCCCAAGTGGCGATTTCTAGAATTTCTTCGAATGTACCGAGACCACCGGGCAGGGCAACAAAGGCACTTGCACGTTCTGCCATCATGGCTTTACGCTCATGCATACTGCGCACGACGTGTAGTTCAGTCAAATGATTATGTGCAATTTCATAATCCAACATAAACTCAGGAATCACGCCAACGGCTTCGCCGCCATGTTCGACCACAGCGTCAGCGACTTGACCCATCAGGCCAATACTGGCTCCACCATAGACCAGACCAAAACCATGTTCAGCCAAGCCTTGCGCTAATGCGATGGCTTTTTCTTGATAAATTGGATTGTTACCAGAGCGGGAGCCGCAATACAGTGCGATTAAAGGTTGTGTTGTAGCAGGAGAAGGATTACCACGTTTTTCTGTCATTTTTAATCCGCTATTCATTACGTTTTAATTTTACCTTAGCATGTTATTTTTTATGACACTACATTGGCAGCTAAATATGACAATTTAATGTCATCACTGGGTTTAAATTCTTCCATACTGAGATTGTACTTTGGTAAAAAAGGGTGAATTTTTACCTTAACTTGCTATACTTAAAACTTCATTTCAAGCTAAAGAACCGTCATGGGTAGTGGTTGTTGTCACTCAGCACACATCAAAATATTAGAAAGAACGCCATTAAAAGCGTTTGCGCATGTCCAATGCATATCATCTTCAAATCAGCATGATCCACGTGTGAATAACATTCAGGAGATACAACCATGATCTTTGAATGGATGTCCGATCCTTCTGCATGGGTGGGTTTATTGACACTGGTGGTGCTTGAGATTGTTTTAGGTATCGATAACCTGGTTTTTATTGCGATTCTTGCGGAAAAATTACCGCCAGAACAGCGTAATACCGCACGGATTGTCGGCTTATTGCTTGCACTGTGTATGCGATTGGTCTTACTGGCTTCGATTGCATGGGTGGTGACTCTAACCAATCCACTGTTCCATATTTTCGACCATCCATTCTCCGGTCGAGACCTAATCTTACTGTTTGGTGGGGTGTTCTTGCTATTTAAAGGCACCATGGAACTGCGTGAACGTCTTGAAAACAAGCCTATGCTAAAGGAAGAAAATCCTGTGCATGCGACGTTTTGGATGGTGATTGTGCAGATTGTGGTGCTCGATGCTGTGTTCTCGCTCGACAGCGTGATTACCGCTGTCGGGATGGTGAAACACCTGTCAGTCATGATGATTGCGGTCATTATTGCTGTCGGCATCATGCTGTGGGCATCTAAGCCTCTGATGAACTTCGTGAACCGTCATCCAACGGTAGTGATTCTGTGCCTGTGTTTCTTGATGATGATCGGTTTCTCGCTCTTAGTCGAAGGCTTTGGTTTCCATATTCCAAAAGGCTACTTATATGCAGCCATTGGTTTCTCCGTACTGATTGAGTTTTTGAACCAAACCATGCGTCATAATCAGGAAAAAATGGTGACAACCACAGACTTACGTTATCGCACAGCCTCAGCGGTGATGCGTATGCTCGGTGGGAGAAATGTTGCAGACAATCAAAATGAAAATGAAGATGTGCTTGCAACACGTGCCTTTGCCGATGAAGTCTTTGATGAAGACAACGGGGTTTACCACAGTGTCATGGTACAAGGGGTACTGGGTTTATCTGAACGTCCAGTGAAGTCAGTGATGACACCTCGTCCTGAACTAGAATGGATTGACTTGGATGAAGCGCCTGAGGCGATTCGTGCTCAATTACTCAGTACCACGCATTCACGTTTGATTGTGGCACACGGCGAGTTAGACAATATCGCGGGTGCGGTACTGACTCATAAAGTCATGAATGACTATATTGAAACAGGCGTACTTGATTTTGAAAAGCATCTCCGTGAGCCTGTAGTGGTGCATGAAAATGCACAAGTCTTGATGGTGATGGAACAACTGCGTCAAGCGCCGTTGCAAATGGCCTTGGTGTTGAACGAATACGGTTCAATTGAAGGGATTGCAACACCAATTGATGTCTTAGAAGCGATTGCTGGTGAGTTTCCCGATGAAGATGAACCGGAGACAGCAGCAGAAAGTCTCGATGATGGTTCATTGTTACTCGATGGCTCAACTGACATTCGTCATGTGTCTTTATTGTTGGGTCGTGACTTGGTGGATGATGCTGAACAGTATTCGACATTGTCCGGATATATCTTATTTCATTTGGGCCGTTTACCAGCCAATGGTGAAAAATTCAAAGCGGATGAACACATCTTTGAAGTGGTCACAATGGATGGTCATAAGATCGAAAAAGTGCATGTCATTCCCATGCCAACTGAAGATTAAGTTGCGTATCGGGGGGTAATCTATATAGATCACTGATGTTACGCACGTAAAAGTAATTACGCATTTTTAAAATGATTTTTAAGTCTATTCGACGGAGTCTTACATCTAGGGTTTAAATAAAGGGATTAGCCTTCGGCTGGAGGTACTTTTGTTTCGGCAAAAGTACCCAAAACCATTGTCATCCGCAAAACTCGTTCACTACCGTCAAATTATTCAAAGCATTGCAAAAACATTTTTGATTAGAAGTAGTCCTGTCTCAAACACTTGCGGATGACCTTACCGTGTATCATTCTTTTATTTGAATCGATACGGATCTACTGATGAAAATTGTGTGGAAAGATCCGTTAAAATAGCCTGCATTGTCAGGCTATTTTTTTATGGAAACAAACATGTCACAAGTCCAGTGTCCGTGTGGCAAAGGTGAATATGGTAGCTGTTGTCAGCCCTTACATACGGGGCGTGAAAATGCACAGACTGCAGAGCAGTTGATGCGTTCACGTTATAGTGCTTTTGCACTGCATAAGATTGATTATATTGTACAAACAACTGCGTTTGGACAGCAGCAAGCCTTGGATGTCAGTGCCATTGCAGCGTGGAGTCAGGCCAATCAGTGGTTAAAACTTGAGGTGGTACAGGCTCAAGAAAAACTCGATAAAAACCATGCTCAAGTTGAATTTAAAGCCCATTATCACGATGGGCAGCAAGCGCAGGTACATCATGAAATTTCACACTTTGTGAAGTTCGAGCAGCGCTGGTATTTCCTTGATCCGACCACAGAGATGCAAATCACCATGAAGCAGCCCTGTATTTGTGGTTCTGGACGAAAATTTAAACAATGTTGTGCGCAATTTTTATAACATTTGAGCAGATTTAGCTTAGAATAGCGCGCATCTCAACCCTCAGTGGAAGAAGGGCGATGTTACTTACCGTTATTTATATTATCGCAATCACGGCAGAAGCAATGACAGGTGCATTGTCTGCGGGTCGGCGGAGTATGGACTGGTTTGGGGTAACATTGATTGCCTGTGTCACGGCACTGGGGGGCGGTTCGGTTCGTGATGTGCTACTTGGGCACTATCCACTGACATGGGTTAAGCATCCTGAATATCTCATGCTGACTTGCTTTGCTGCATTTGTCACCATCCTGATTGCAAAGTGGATGCGTCATCTTCGTAATATCTTCTTGGTTCTCGATGCCCTTGGTCTCATTGGTTTTACCATTATTGGCTGTCAAATCGCTTTAGAAATGGGACATGGTTTTGTCGTTTCTGCGGTAGCAGGGGTGTTAACTGGGGTCTCTGGCGGTATTTTACGAGACATTCTATGTAACGATGTCCCGCTGGTGTTCCGTCGTGAACTTTATGCCAGTATTTCTTTTGTGTCCGTGATTTGTTATTGGCTCTGTATTGAGATTGGCTTATCGCTAGAATTAACCGTCATTGCGACTCTCATTTTCGGTTTCACCTTACGTCTGATCGCCATTTACTTTGGCTTAGAAATGCCTAAATTCATTTATAAAGATGATGATGATCAGTCGGTATCTTCAAAAGATTTGTCGTAACCGCGTTGCTATAACATCACATTAAAATGCTAAAAAGACGGATCAATGGTCGGTCTTTTGCATGGATCTATACTAAAAAACGCAAAATCATACATCCTGTTGGGAAAGCAGTGTTTATCCTTCCACCAGTTCAGAGATCTTGTTATGGACTTAGTCTCACGTATACAACGCTTACCCATCGGTAAGTTTCACTACACTTTACTTTGGGTTATTGGCCTTGGCTGGATGTTTGATGCCATGGATACGGGACTCATTTCCTTCATCTTAGCGAAAATGGCTGAAGATTGGGCCATGACGCCAAATGATAAAAGTTGGGTGGTCTCGATTGGTTTTGTTGGAATGGCGATTGGCGCAGTGTTTTCTGGTGGATTGGCAGATCGCTTCGGCCGAAAAACAGTGTTTGCATGGACATTGGTGATTTATAGCTTAGCCACCGCTGCATGTGCGTTTGCACCTAATCTAACTTGGTTGTTGGTATTTCGTTTTATTGTCGGCTTAGGTTTAGGGGGGCAACTCCCAGTCGCGGTGACTTTGGTCAGTGAATATATTCCAGCGCATGTACGAGGACGTTTTATTGTCTTACTGGAAAGTTTTTGGGGACTGGGTTGGTTGGTTGCGGCGTTAGTATCACGCTTTATTATTCCTGATTTTGGTTGGCATGCGGCTTTCCTGATTGGCGGAATCCCTGCGTTATATGCGATCGTGATTTGGAAAATGGTGCCTGAATCGGTGCCTTATTTGATTAACCGTGGACGTTTTGATGAAGCACATGCATTGGTGAAAAAGATTGAAGCCAAATGTGGTGTGGAAGTTGTTGAAATCTTTGAGGTCAAACCGGTTGCAGAAAAGCACAACATCAGTTTTTCACAGTTGTGGTCAGGCATTTTTGCACGTCGTACTTTAATGCTGTGGCTCATTTGGTTCGGTATCGTCTTTTCTTATTACGGTATTTTTACGTGGTTGCCAAGTTTATTGGTTAAAGAAGGCTACACCATTGTTCAATCCTTTGAATATGTTTTGGTCATGATTTTGGCACAATTACCGGGTTATATTGCAGCTGCATGGTTGGTCGAAAAATTAGGTCGTAAAGCTACGTTGGCGGGCTTCATTGGGATGTGTGCCATTTCGGCATATTTCTTCGGTCAGTCTGGCAGTGTGACAGAGATTGTGATTTGGGGCTGTTTAATGTCCTTCTTTAATCTCGGTGCTTGGGGCGTACTTTACACCTATACACCAGAACAATACCCGGCCAATATTCGTGCCTTTGGTTCGGGCTGGGCGGGTGCCATTGGTCGGATCGGGGGCATTGCCGCGCCTTTTGCTGTGACACATATGATGGATATGGATCATGGTTTTAGCTATGTCTTTATGATGTTTACTGCAGTCTTAATTGCAGTTGCTGTGGTGATTTTGGTTTTAGGTGAAGAAACCAAGGGCAAAACTTTAGAATCCATCGGTCTATAAAGACTGTTGAATTTTTAGTTGATCATGGTGAATAAAATGGATATTTTTACGCCATAAGACACAATTTGTCGCAGAGTGTTAGATCATCCCCTTGTATAGGGGACACCTGCGACATAGCATAAGAACCCAATAAAGAACGAACAATTTAGGATTACAGGTTGTTATGACAAGCCTTGCGCATCATGCGACAGAAAACCGTTCCGTAGCAGAATTTACCGAACAAGCATATCTCAACTACGCCATGTACGTGATTATGGATCGTGCATTGCCACATATCAGTGATGGTCTAAAACCCGTTCAGCGTCGTATCGTCTATGCGATGAGTGAACTCGGGTTAAAGCCAACGGGTAAGCCAAAAAAATCTGCACGTACGGTTGGTGATGTACTGGGTAAATACCATCCTCACGGTGACTTAGCTTGTTATGAAGCCATGGTCCTCATGGCGCAGCCGTTTAGTTATCGCTATCCATTTATTGAAGGTCAGGGAAACTGGGGCTCACCAGATGATCCGAAATCCTTCGCAGCAATGCGATATACCGAAGCAAAACTGTCTGCTTATAGTGATTTATTATTGTCTGAGTTAGGACAAGGGACTTGTGATTGGCAGGATAACTTTGATGGTTCGATGAAAGAGCCAGTGAATTTACCGGCACGTGTTCCAAATATTTTACTCAACGGCACAACGGGCATTGCTGTGGGTATGGCAACCGATATTCCACCGCACAACTTACGTGAAGTGGTGAAGGGCACCATCGCCTTAATTCGCAATCCAAACTTAACCGATGAGAAAGTCGCAGAATATATTCCTGCACCTGATTTGCCTACACGTGCGGAAATTATTAGTTCTCCAGAAGAATTACTTAAAATTCAAACCACGGGTCGCGGTAGTTATCGAACTCGTGCTGTGTACAGTATTGAGAAAAATGAAATCGTGATTACGGAGCTGCCGTATCAGGTTTCAGGTTCGAAAGTGATCACGCAGATTGCAGATCAAATGCAGGCGAAGAAGTTGCCATTGGTCACGGACTTACGTGATGAGTCAGATCATAAAAACCCAACACGTTTAGTGATCGTCCTGCGCTCGAATCGTATTGATGCTGAATCGGTGATGAGTCACCTATTTGCAACCACCGACTTAGAGTCGAGCTATCGTGTCAATATGAACATGATTGGCGCTGACGGTCGTCCGCAAGTGAAATCGATCCGCCGTATTTTGTTGGAATGGATCGAAATCCGTAAAAATACCGTAACACGTCGTTTGACTTATCATCTGAATAAAATTGAAAAACGATTACATATACTTGCAGGCTTGATCATTGCCTATCTGAATATTGATGAAGTGATTCGAATTATTCGTGAAGAAGATCAGCCTAAACCGGTGTTGATGACGCATTTTAATATCGATGAAATTCAAGCCGAAGCGATTTTAGAACTTAAGTTACGTCATTTGGCAAAACTTGAAGAAATGGAAATGCGCCGTGAACAAGAAGAATTGGAAGCCAAAGCAGCCATTATTCGTGAACAATTGGCGAACCCTGAATCATTAAAAGCATTGATCATTAATGAACTTAAAGAAGATGCGAAGAAATTTGGTGATGACCGCCGTTCTCCAATTGTGAAACGTGCAGAAGCCCATGCGATTAATGAACAGGATATGCTTCCTGCAGATCCTGTAACTGTCGTTTTGTCTGAAGCGGGTTGGATTCGCTCGGCGAAAGGTCATGAAGTCGATGCTGAGAACTTAAATTTCCGTGCAGGTGACCAATATCTCAGCCATGCGCAAGGTAAATCGAATCAACGTGTGTATGTATTAGATGATGCCGGTCGAAGCTATGCTTTGGGCATCAATACCTTGCCATCCGCGCGTGGTTTAGGTGAGCCTCTGAGTTCTAAACTTGCACCTGCAAGTGGTGTCGGCTTTAAACAAGTGTTTATTGCCGAAGATGAAACAGAAGTCTTGGCGATGAGTAGTAAAGGCTATGGCTTTAAAACCCAAGCCAAAAACCTCGATACCAATGCAAAAGCAGGTAAAGCCTTCCTTACCTTATCTGAAGGCGCGGCGGTCATGAATTTAACGGCGATTGAGAATGCAACACATCTTGCACTCCTCAGTTCTGCAGGGCGTTTGCTGTTGGTTGAACTTGATGAATTACCAGTATTGAATAAGGGTAAAGGTAATAAATTGATACAACTTGAAGCAAAAGATCAAATAGTATCCATGACAACTTTGAATTTAGATGAAATAATTCAAGTGCTTGCAGGAAATCAACAATTAAAGCTTAAAGGCGACGATCTGCAAAAATATGTGGGTAAACGTGCATCGAAAGGCGTGTTGTTACCACGTGGATATCAAAAAGCAAATAAACTGTTCATTCAAAGATAATACTAGCATCCATGGAACGAAATACGTTATATATGCTGTTATTCGTGAAATGGATGCAATATTAAGCACAAACAAGTTAAATAATGACCGCTTAATATTGAAAAAAAACAGTTGGATTATTAAGGATTACGACAGGAGAATTGGGCGTTATGGAAAAGATTTGGTTCGCTGAATACCAAAAGACAGGGATTCCAGAAACTGTAGAATTACCCGCAGAAAATACCTCATTGGTCGATATTTTTGAGCGTAATTTTCAGAAGTTTGGCTCAAGAGATGCCTTTATCTTCATGGATAAAGTCTTAACTTTTAAAGAACTTGATGAAGCTAGCCGTAAATTTGCAACTTATTTGCAAAGCTTAGGTTTGGCCAAAGGTTCACGCGTTGCAGTCATGATGCCGAACGTTCTTCAATATCCTGTTGTCGCATTGGGTGTATTCCGCGCTGGCCTGGTATTGGTCAACGTGAATCCACTGTATACCTCTCGTGAACTTGAGCATCAATTGAATGACTCTGGAACAGAAGCTCTAGTTATTATTGAAAACTTTGCATCTGTTTACCAAGCGATTATTGGTAAAACCCCAGTAAAACATGTGATCGTGGCATCTGTGGGTGACATGCTTGGTACGCTGAAAGGTACATTGGTTAACTTTGTATTACGTTCAGTACGTAAACAAATTCCAGCTTGGAACATTCCAGGTCATATTCGCTTTAATGCAGCAATGTCTAAAGTGAGTGCAAACAATTACAAACGTCCAAACTTAACTCTAAGTGATACTGCAGTACTTCAATATACTGGTGGTACAACTGGCGTATCTAAAGGCGCAGAATTGACACATCGTAACCTTGTGTCAAACATGTTGCAGTGTGATGGTATTTTCCAAAGTAAATTTGGTCAGCAAGATGGTCAGCCAGATGATCGTATCTTCTGTGCATTACCGCTGTATCACATCTTTGCATTTATGGTGTGTGCACTTTACGGCATGTACAAAGGTCAGGCGAACGTATTGATTCCTAACCCGCGTGACCTACCTGCGGTAATGAAAGAATTACGTAAATACCAACCTTCATTCTTTCCAGCAGTGAACACTTTGTTTAATGCTTTGGTGAACAATGAAGAGTTTAAGCAACTTGACCACAGCAAGCTAAAAATGGCGATGGGTGGTGGTATGGCAGTGCTTCCTTCGACTGCAGAAGCATGGAAGAAAGTTACCGGTACCAATATCATCGAAGGTTATGGTTTATCAGAAACTTCACCTGTTGCAACTGCAAACCCTCCAGCATCAATGGAATTCAGCGGTACGATTGGTATTCCATTGCCACTGACTGAAGTTGCTATTTTAGATGATGATGGCAATGAAGTTGCTCAAGGTGAGCAAGGTGAAATTTCGATTCGTGGTCCTCAAGTCATGAAAGGCTATTGGAACCGTCCAGATGAAACTGCCAAAGTAATGACGGCGGACGGTTTCTTCCGTACAGGTGACATTGGTGTCATGGATCCACGCGGTTATGTGAAGATTGTAGACCGTAAAAAAGACATGATTTTGGTGTCTGGCTTCAACGTTTATCCTTCTGAAATTGAAGAAGTTGTTGCAAAACATCCAAAAGTACTAGAAGTTGCTGCGATTGGTGTTCCTGATGAAAAATCAGGTGAAGTACCTAAATTATTCGTTGTGAAAAAAGATCCATCTTTAACAACTGAAGAAGTTTTGGCATTCGCAAAAGAAAACTTAACTGGCTATAAACGCCCACGTTATGTTGAATTTATGGATGAATTACCAAAATCGAACGTCGGTAAGATTCTACGTAAAGATTTGCGTAAAACAGCATAATACGATGCATAAAAAAGCGCCTTCGGGCGCTTTTTTTATCGCTTTAAATTTAGTTCATTAAAGCTTGCCTTTATTCATCGACCAGCGATCAAAGTAGCGACGTCCTACACCAAAAACACCTAAGAAAATAAACATCGCGCCGAACTGACGACTAAAGCCAGATTGGTTATAGCTGCCATAGGTTAAAATATTGTCGACTAAACAATATAGTGCAATGACAATGACCCAATGCCAAAGGGGAAGTTGCTTGATGGAAACTGCATAGAATGCAATCCACATGATGACAAAGCTGAAAACAGTCGACCAGACATTTAAGTTGGCGCAGATCACAGCTAGTAAAAATGCAGTCACAGGAATGACGATTTTTAAGACACGATCGACGCGAAGCTGATGGCGTTTTTGCTCTTCAAGAACTTCAAATAATTGATCTTGATCAGAAGTGCTCATAGAGGATCCTTTCATCTGCCGATTATAAAAACACTATATTTAACAAAAATTATTCACGAAATGCCATGGTATTATAGCAGCCATAAAATCTTCCTGAGAAAAAACACATGCACAGCATCAGTGGGATCATCTATCTCATTTTGGCCGCTTGTTTACTGCCATATGTATTTACATTTATTGCGAAGCGAGCTGCAGGTTTTAAGTCGAGTGATAATCAAAATCCACGTGAAGTTTTAGCGCGCTCTACAGGATTGGCGAGCCGCGCACATGCAGTGCAGCAAAATAGTTTTGAAAGTTTACCTTTATTTATTGCGGCTATTCTAATGGCCGAATACATGGTGATTCATCAACAATACATCATGACGTTTGGGATTGCCTATCTCGTTTTACGCGTTATTTATGGGCTATGTTATTTAGCCAATTGGGCAACTTTACGTTCAATTATTTGGACCTTGTCGATGTTATGCCCAATTTGTCTGATGTTATTGGTCATTAAATTAAGCTAAATGTTCTGCTTGATGATTAAATTATCAGCATGATCGCTAAAATCACAAAAAAAGCGATAAAACCGTTATAATTGTGCCGGATTAAAAGATTTAACTTTGTTTAAAGAGTGATGCTATGAGCTACAGCAATATCCCAGCGGGTAAAGATGCACCAAACGACATCTATGTCATTATTGAAATTCCTGCAAATGCAGCACCAATCAAATACGAAATCGATAAAGATTCTGATGCGTTATTTGTAGACCGTTTCATGGGTACTGCAATGTTCTACCCAGCAAACTATGGTTATGTTCCAAATACATTATCTTTGGATGGTGACCCACTAGACGTACTTGTGGTAACTCCACATCCAGTAGAGCCAGGTTCTGTAATTCGTTGCCGTCCTGTTGGTAAATTGAACATGGAAGATGATGGTGGTGTTGACGCAAAACTCGTTGCTGTTCCACACGACAAATTGACTCCGCTTTATAAAGATGTTCAAGAATATACCGATCTTCCTGCATTATTGATCAATCAAATTGAACATTTCTTCCAACACTACAAAGACTTAGAGCCTGGTAAATGGGTTAAGTTAAGTGGTTGGGAAGGTGCTGATGTTGCGAAACAAGAAGTACTTAGCTCAATTGAAGCTTACAAAACTGCGAACAAATAATATTGTTTTAAGCTGAGCATCGTTTTTAGATGAAATCGATGCTCATAAAAAAAACCTGCACAGTGTGCAGGTTTTTTTTCTATCTTAGAGTAGCTGCGAAATTAAAATAATTTCACAGGGATGTCTAAGAATAAACGCCATTCGTTTGTATCACCGATATAGTTACCAGCTTGGTAGTTATCACTTGCGCGGTAGTAAGAATGACGTACACGTAAGCTTGCGTCCTTAGCAAAACCAGATTGAACAGTATATTTCACTTGGTTAAAGAATTCGCGCTCTTGACCTTCTTTTGCTGAATTGTTGACTTTAATATCCCAGCCATAAACGAATGCAGAAGTCCAGTTCAAGCCTGGCACACCATAATCAGTAAAGTTTAAGTTATATTGAACTTGTGCCGATTTTTCATGATTACCGATAAAGTCAGATAGATAAGAGTTCGCGACATAAATAGATTGAGCACCGTCAGCATTTTCACCATAGTCATAGCCAGTGTTGCCCGTATTTTGTTGGTAAGCCAACATTACAGAATGAGCACCTTGGTTCAATGTACCAGCAAGCGACCAAATGTTATTGCTTCGGTCAGCAGGGTCTACATTTGGAGATGTTGAATAAGTACCTGCTTCTTTATCCCATTCAGTGTGATAACCATTAAAATCTAAAGTTAAAGAACGCTTTTCAGCCAATGGTAATGTGTAATTTGCATTGATGTAGTGACGTTCGAGAGCATCTTCACTGTCTAAGCCATAATAAGATGCATTGAGTTGGTCATTAAATTTGTATTTTGCGCCCCAAACGATCGCATTATCTAAATGACGACCATCAGAGTTAATTTGGTCTGAATATTGGTTTTTAGTGAATTTACCAGCAATCACTTCTAAGTTTTCAATTTCATGGCTAGTTGCTAAAACACCTGTGAAATATTCAGGCACCATACGTGCAGTATTCGATGCAAGCACTGGAATATCAAGAACTTGGGTGCCGTATTCAACAGTTGTATTTGATATACGTGCTTTTACACTGGCACCACCACGTGCCCAATGATCATAGGTATCACCGATGCCTTTTTGTAATTCACCTTTATCATTGATTCCAGTTTCACGAGGAATCATGCCATTGCCAGCATTATTATTACTGCCTAATTTGAATGAAGCATCACCAGTAATGTTTACACCAAAACCAACCACACCTTGAGTAAAACCAGATTCAAGTTTTACGATCGCAGACTGAGCAGTTGAGCTTGTGTCAGTTACACGTTTTTCTGCACCGGTACCATTTTCGATATAATTTGTTTTGTCACGATGTAAATAACCTGTACGGAACAATACAGAGCCTTCGGCATCTTCCACAAAGCCTTTAGATTCGCTTTGTTCGCTAGCAAAAGCAGTAGAAATAAGAGCAGCGTTTACTAATACTGCAAGTGTTAGTTGTTGAGCTTTAAGCATTGGGAGAGAGCCTCATGCAAATTTGGTTAATATGTAGTGCGATTGTATATTTTTTCTTAAAAAAATCACTATTTTTAATGCGCTTATTACACTAAAGTTAGAAAACATTCAGATCATCGGTCAATCTGTAATAAGCAAATGTTTCGTATGTTATTGTTGTTTAACAAATAGTTTATTTAAATTGAATATATATTAAGCTAAAGAGAAGTTTATTCATTGCTTATCATAAAAAAATATAAAAAATTTCATTTAACTTGCTGATTTTTCATTACTCTTCGCGACAATTTGTGCTGAATTTAAATTGGTATTTTGATCAAAAAGTATAACAATGATTGAGGTGCATGGCATCACTGTTCAGGCACAGTAAGCACCGTTGGGGTGTATTTTGTAAATAGAGAATGACTTTTAGCGAAGTCGTCAGAAATGTTTTCCTTAAAAATACATTTCAATAAAAAGATGATATTAATCGTGATAAATATATATAAATGAATGCATTAAATTGTTGTTAAAGACTTGAACACGATAAAAGATATTTTATGAATCAAAAGCTTATTTTTTACTATTTTATATAATAGATTTCTTTCATAAGTCATTTTTCACTCAGCTCTAAGTTATAAATTCCAGCAATTAGATTGAATCTCAATGCTAGTCTTTTGCCTCGATTGCGATATCGCTCAGCAAGAATTTTGAAGGTTT
>NZ_VPBP01000038.1:0-26466 GCF_013418685.1 Acinetobacter sp. YH12129 | reverse complement strand
TCCAGATTTAAATCCAATAGAAAATATGTGGTCACGAGTCAAGGCGATTCGAACTAAGTTTAGAGTTAAAGATATTGATAAATTATTTAAAGATTACTGTAATGATTTATTTGGTATTTAGCTATAGCATGTTTGCTCAAGAAGTTAAGTCGTTAATAAGATGTGAAGTCGCTTCAAGCCGTCTTTGGCTTCATATATTTACGACTGATCGCGTAAATAGGATAGAACACAAAATGCAGTAAAAGCAAAAACATACAATTAATAATAAATGCAGCAATATACGGCGGTGCATGCATGGCCGCCACAGCAGCGACAAAAGATTGAAAAAGTAATACCGCACTCAAAACGACATAAGCCCAATAGCGATGCCTATCCCAAAATTGGCTCAGTTTCAGTAAATTACCGACTACAAAATAGAGGGAACAATATCCACAGACCATCGCAATCGCGCTATGATCGGCCGTCATTTGCTCGCCACTAATATAGTGCGGATAGGGTTGAATGCCAGTAAAAATAATATGTACAAGGGCCGTGAGCCAAACCAGATTAAAGAGAATGAACACCAGCGGTTTTTTGACAGACAGATTTATGGACATGTTATAAGCAACTTTTTTCATTCTATTTAAATTATTGTAAGGAATAGCTTATGGAACCCGTAGGTTCCATAAGCGGTTCAAATTAAAAGAAAAAATTAAGCTTAATCGTTCGCTTGGGTTAACTCTAAAGCACGTTGATAGGCCACTTTCTTTTTAATCCCAGTTAAATCTACAGCCAATTGAGAGGCAGCTTTAACGGATAAATCTTGAAGTAAACGTGTTAGCAATTTGTCTAACTTTTCTTGCTCTAGGTCTTTTTCTTCGGTCGCACCACCAATTACCAAAACGATTTCGCCTTTTTGCTGATTGTGATCAGATTCGACAAAATGAACCAACTCACCCAAAGACATTTTTTTAATGGTTTCAAATGTTTTGGTAATTTCACGTGCAAAGCCTACAGGACGATCGGCACCAAAGACATTCGACATATCTTTTAGGCAATCCACAATACGGTGCGGCGCTTCATAAATAATCATGGTTTGAGTTTCGTCTTTCAGTTTTTCGAGTGCTAAAAGACGTTGTGACTGTTTAGAAGGTAAAAAGCCTTCGAAACTAAAACGGTCACTGGGTAGGCCGACAGCACTGAGAGCTGCAATGGCAGCACAGGCACCCGGCACAGGAATGACACGAATATTTTTTTCTTGTGCAGCACGAACCAGTTTAAAGCCAGGGTCACTGATTAATGGCGTGCCTGCATCACTGATCAGCGCCATATTTTCACCTTTTTCTAGGCGTTCAATGAGCTGGTCTATTTTGTTGCTTTCGTTATGGTCGTGACAAGCAGTTAAAGGCGTATTGATACTAAAATGTTTAAGTAATTGTGCGGAAGTTCGTGTATCCTCGGCGGCAATAATTTTAACCGACTTCAATACCTCAATTGCACGATAACTAATATCATCTAAGTGCCCGATTGGAGTTGCAACAACAAATAACTGAGCACTCATAGGTTTCTCCATGTTGGATAATAAGAACAAAATTTTGGGTCTTTGCCTTTTAAGCAGTCTGTTTACTGCTGCACAGGCAGACGTCTTGGTCATTCTACCTGAATCTGGCCCTATGGCGCGAGCCGCATCCAGTATTAAGCAAGGTTTCAATAGCGCATATCAATCATCAGACTACAAAGTGCCCATTAAGTTTGTGGATTCAAATCAAAAGCAAATTGCAGCGATATTGAAGCAACAGGTCAATAAAAAAACTCAATTGGTGATTGGCCCTTTAGCACGCCAAGATGTTGAAGCACTTGTAAAAGCAAAGCCTAAAGTCCGCGTGTTGGCTTTAAATGAAACGACGAGCCAAATTCCAAACGTCTGGCAGTACAGTCTATCGAAACGTGATGATGCCTTAGCACTTCAAAAAGTCTTTGAAAAAGACAAGTTAGCGCAAGTGCTTGTTCTACGTCAGCCTGCAACAGAGGCAGAACATGAATTATTGCTCATGTCCTTAATCAGCCAAAGTTCAGTACCTATTCAAGTGGTTGAACAACTCCCAACGAAGCTAGACAAAAATCAAGGGGTGCTGTTGCTGGGCAATAATGAATGGTTAAACAGTCAAAAAAAACTACCCAAAACGAAACTATATAGCGTCGCCAATGCGATTGAAGCCACTAAGCCCATTCCTGTAGGGCTGAAATTTTGTGATGCACCTGCCTTACATGATGCGCGTTGGCCAGACCTGATCCGAGCTTATGAGGAAAATCCAGTAGATATGCCATATCAACGTCTTTTAGCTTTTGGTGGGGACACATGGCATATCGCAAAACAATATTTGCAAGAACCGAAATTAAAAAGCATTGAGTTTCAGGGACGAACAGGGCTAATCAAAATTAGTCAAAACAATATTCAGCGTGTTCCTCACTGCTATGAGCGAAGTAAAAAAGGCATCGTGGCGATCTCACTTTAGGGATGAAACGATGCAGCTAAACTTAGAGCAGATGAATTTGGGACAGATGAATCTGGGGCAGTGGGCAGAACGGCAAGCGCTGCGTTTGGTTGAGCAGCAAGGCTATGTACAAGTGCAACAGAATTATCATAGTCGTTATGGTGAAATTGATTTGATCGTCACACGTGGTCAAGAATTGGTGTTTATCGAAGTTAAAGCCCGTTCGAATACCCGTTATGCTCAAGCCGTTGAAAGTATTTCTATTCACAAACAACGTAAGATGATGAAGACTGCGTTGCATTTTTTAAATGAACAGTCACATTTTCAAAATTATTATTGTCGCTTTGATGCAATTTGTTTTGATTTTTATCAGCACTTTGCAAAAACACTACAGCAAGACTTTTCTAAATACCCGTATCATCAGCAATGGATTGAAAATGCTTTTACTTTTGATCAAGAGTTGATTAATCTTTGATAAAACAAACTGTGTAAACGCATAGAAAAATACGTGTGGAAATTTGAGGAGTCGTGCTGAGTGGTTAAGCGTATTGCAATAACGATGCTTTGTGTCGCAAGTTTATCTGGCTGTGCGAGTTTTATTTCGAATGGAACAGGATCAGCACCTGTAGGAACTGAAAGCGGCGCACGCTCATTGGGACAAGTTTTTATTGACTCTTCCATTGTTCGAACAGCAAAAATTAACTTATATAAATTAGATACTCGTTTTAAACAGTCACGTGTCAATATTGAAAGTTTTCATGGCAATGTCTTATTGACTGGGCAAGTGCCAGATAATCATTTAAAAGAATTGGCAGAAGAAAATGTCCGTTCAATGAGTGATGTCAAAACTGTACATAACTATATTACAGTGGGTAATCAGATCAGCTATAGCACCATCATGCAAGATACTGCGGTCACTGCGAATACCCGTGGTTTGATTATGAAAGCGCCTGTGGTATCTGACAGCAAAGTACACATTCATACTGAAGATGCTGTTCTTTATGTGATGGGCCGTTTAAACAGTGCGGAAATCACAGACTTAAATCAAATCTTGCAACAAGTGGGTAATGTAACGCGAATTGTCACTTTAATCGATAATATTGATCAGAACCCAAATCCACAGGCACGTTCAATTAACTCAAGTTACACCACACCTGCTGTAGGCAATGTGCAACCTGAAGTACAAACGCCTGTAGCGATAGATCCGGATGCTGTCGATCCAAATGCTCAATAAAATGTCGGAAAAGATGCTGTAAAATATGAATCAATGGTCTCTGCGGCTTCAGCAAAAAATGGATTTGGCTAAATCTTTATACCGAAATTTTCGGTTATATGATTTTGGCAGTTATGCATTAAATCGACTGACACCCAAACAAGGATATCATGTTCAAAACAATATCCCTTATGGTCTAAAAGCGCGCCATCGCCTAGATTTGTATCGCACGTCAGCACCTCGTCGGCAACGTCCACTCATCGTGTTTGTACATGGTGGAGCGTGGATGCATGGTGACAAAAAGGACTATGGATTCATTGGTGAGGCTTTTGCAAAAGAAGGTTTCGATGTTGCTGTCATCAATTACCATCTCGCACCTGAATATATTTTTCCGGCTTCAATTGATGACCTTAGCCTTGCATTAAACTATTTGACGCAGTCTCAGCATAAGTTGCAGATTGAAGTGGAAAATGTGGTGTTAATGGGACATTCGGCAGGGGCATTTAATGTCATGTCTGCACTGTATCATCCGACACCTTATCAGCTACAAGTGAAAGAGAATATTCGTGCAATCGTGGGTTTGGCAGGGCCATATCATTTTGATTATAAAGGTGATCCGATTTGTGCAGATGCCTTTGATCAAAATGTACCGTATCAACAAGTGATGCCATATTATTTTGTTGAGCACAATCAAGTGAAGCATTATCTATTCACTGCGGATAAAGACAATATCGTTGCCTATAGCAATAGTGAAGATTTAGATCGTCGATTAAAAGCCTCAGGCAACCACAGTCAGTTGATTCAAATCCCACGTGTTGGGCACATCACGATGATTGGTTCAGTTTCGAGTCTATTTAGTCGCTTCTTTAAAACCAAAGCTGAAATCATGCGTGTACTCGATGAAATTAGTCCACCTTAATGTTTGTGGTTAAATGATTGAGAATAAAAAGCCGCCAAGTATGGCGGTTTTTTATTGACTGATTTTTTATTAAAAATAGCTGCTTATAACCATGCTTCGGTGTCATCTGCAACCGCAGAACCATGGATGACATGCATAATCATCGAATGGGCGATACTTCCTTTGAAAGGAATTTCTGGTAATGCATCAAATTTAAAGAATGCCGCATCACTGATTTCTTCTTCTTGTAACTGAAGTTCACCTGAAGCATATTCTGCTTTAAAGGCGATCATTAAATTACTTGGGAAGGGCCAAGGTTGGCTGGCTAAGTATTGAATATTTTTGACCTTTAAACCCACTTCTTCTTCAGTTTCACGACGAACCGCTTCTTCTAAAGTTTCACCGACTTCAACAAAACCCGCGATCAGTCCATACATGGCACGGACATTTTTTGCATTTTTTGCCAATAAGATTTCATCTTCACCACGGGTAATGACGGTAATGACACAAGGATTGACACGAGGGTATTGGTGATAACCGCAAGTGGGACAAACCATGGCGTATTCTGTGGCATGGACTTGAGTTGCTGTGCCGCAGTGGCTACAAAATTTATGATTACGACGCCATTCTAAGAGTTGAATAGCACGGCTGGCTTGTTCAAATTGTTGAACATTCCACAATTGTAGAAGCTGGCGAATAGGGATGAGTTGTAAGCCATCAGGAATAGGCTCATTTTCAAGTAGGTCACGGGCAATCACTCGATCACCCGTGCCAATATTTAAATCACTTGCGAGTTGCTCAACTTCGGGAAGTTGAAAGTTTTCATCGACCAGCAATTGCTGTTGTTTGAAGATATACGCAAGTGATAATTTAGACATTAGGCTGCTGCTGATTTCAGTTTTTCGCTACTGTCCAATGCTACCTTAAACATGCCCTGTAAAACAGGTTGTTTGTTCTTTAAATTGTCAATCAACATATCTGCGCTTGCCAATGAATCTAATGCTTGATTCACTTCATTTGCATCAATCGCTGTTGAAGATTCAACTCGTTTCACAATGAATTGAGCTGTTGAATTCAGCGCATTTTGAGCTGCATCTGCATTGAGGAACAACATTGCACCACCAATTTCACGGAATTGAGTTGCAGTCGCTTCAAGTTGTGTCAAATCTTGGTTTTGTAAATACTGAACCAAAGATTGGCTAGCAGCATCAATTAAAACCTTGGTCTCATTTAACAGGGCAGCGTGTGCTTCATCTAAACGATCGAGTGAAATATTCATATTATTCACACGAAGTTGTAAGCGGCTAGAAGTGTGATGACGCTCAAGCACACCAATCGAGTTCATGGCAGACAAGATATTGTTCATCAACTGCTGGGCAAAGCTTTCATCTTGTAAAATCTCAGCATTACCTAATGACGCAGCTTGACGCGACAGGTCGTTATACGCTTCATTTAAGTTCAAGACTTTGAAAATATTTGCCAATTCGTTCAATTTCGCTTGAAGTTCTTGGGTTTTTTCAGGCGTCATATTTTGATAGTTAAATTCAATATCATTACGAATTTGCGTCATTTCAGTCGTAACCAATTCACCAATGGTATGCATGGTTTCGAAGTCAGGACCATATAAATGACGACTGAAAACTTGCAATTGGGTGTCGGTAAGAAGGTCTTCACCGATATTTAACTTGCCACGAATATGATGAGAAATGTCATCTTCTTGGCTAATGCTTAGACTTAAGACATTGGCTAAATCAGAAATGGATGCTTTAAAGCGCTCAGTTCCTGCAAAATATTGAGCCATATTGCGTTCAATGCTTACCAAGGTACGTAAACGAGCATCGGTAATTAAGATTTGATCAATTTGATTAAACGCAACAAAAACCAAGTTCCAGTATTGTTTGCTTGGATGTTTGTCTGAAAGACCTGCTAAATACGTACCGACCAATTTAATCGCTTGCAAATCCAGCTCAGTTTCTTCTTGTTTAATCAATTTATTCAACGCCAACTTATACAGACGGTGAACGTATTTTGATTTTTCAAGTGCAGGAGCTTGAGGTAAGTCAAAGTCAGGAGTAATACAATCGAGTAGGGACTCAATGTGTTGGCCTTCCGACGTTAGAGGTTTACCCAAAGACAGTTCTAGACGATTAAGACTGTCCAGCAGGAACTGTGGAATTTTAACTTCACGTAGGCAGATAAATTCGATATAGCGTTTCAGCATGGTTGTGCCTTCGCTCAGTGCGATGACATCTTGGGTGTTAATTTGCGCAGGATTCCCCATGATCTTGCGCATTAACTCTGCTGAATATTGAGCGATTTTTGCCAAACTTGGCATATCAACTAAAGCTAGTACTTGAGCACATTGTTCAAATTGAATCAGTGCATCATCAATCCCGAAAGGTAAAGTTTGATCTTCAACTAAGGTGCTGACTGCTGATTCGACTAACTTGATTGAGTTATCAACCTCATTTTTTATTATCAGCAAAGCCGTTGGATCAAAATGGATAGAGGTTTGGTAAGACATGTATCTGCACCTTTCCTAGATGTTTTATCTTGTTTATTAACCGCCCCTTAAGGCGGTCCATGTTTATGGTTTTACTATAGCGTATGTAAGAATTGTTTATATACAAAAAGTAACACGAAATTTAGATTTTATTTCGCAAAAAGGCAAGGTGTACCATGTTTTTCTTCAAATTGTTTGACCCATGTCTCATGGGCTTCAAGTTCATCTGCGGAAGGTAAAATCACTGGTAATTCTATTTCAACAGCGGCGCGGGTTTGCGAACCATCTTCATTTTGCGAGTGGGTCAGGGCATCGATATCAAAGGATACCTGACCACCCGTCATTGCTAGGTATACGTCAGACAGAATTTCCGCATCGAGTAAGGCACCATGGAAGGTACGGTCACGTTGTGGAATTTCGTAACGACGCACTAATGCATCGAGTGAGTTTTTCTGGCCTGGATGCTTGGCTTTGGCCATAGCCAAGGTATCGGTGACTTCGCAAACTTCAGATAAGGCCACAAAACCGGCACGTTTGAACTCCATATCAAGGAAGTTCATATCGAAGGTTGCGTTATGCGCAATGATTTCTGCGCCTTTTAGATAGTCAAATAAGACATCAGCAATTTCAGCATACAGTGGTTTGTCTTTTAGAAAGTCATCACTGATTCCGTGAATATTTTCAGATTCACCGACAGGTTTTTGCGGGTTGATATAAATATGAATTGAGCTACCGGTCAGTTTGCGGTTAATCATTTCCACCGCACCGACTTCAATAATACGGTCGCCATCTTGGAAATAGAAACCTGTGGTTTCCGTATCTAAAATTAATTGTCGTGGGCCAGATACATCGACGGTTGCTGGTGTAATGACAATCATTGGATGGATTTCAGCAGCTTGCTTAGACTGTGTAGGAGCAGCTTCATTCAACGTTGAAGCCGTGTCAGTTGCTTGTTGTTCTATCGTAATGTCATCAATTTGCTCTGCATTGATCGCCGTCTCGGCATACATTTCAAGTGGCGGAGTATTTTCTAGCTGCTGAGCAATTGAAGCTTCCTGAATTGAAGCGTCAACAATACTTTCATTTGCAATCGTAGCTTCTTCAGAGATTTCTTCTTCATCGTCGCTATCAGCAAATTCGAGTCCAAAAGGATCGTTTAACAGCCAGTCAGGTTCAGCTTTTTTTTTAGGTGCTTCAGCTGTAGTTGCTGCTGCTTGTTTGATGTGTTCGAGGGTTTTTTCTGCGCCTAGATTGGCCAATTGATCGGCCATTTCATTTCCCGGATGGCCTGCATGCCCTTTAATCCAGTTCCATTCAATTTCCCGACCCTGACAAGTTGCATCCAGTAATTTCCACAGATCTGGATTTTTAACATCTTTCCAGTTTTTCTTTTTCCAACCATGAATCCACTCGGTAATGCCTTGTTTGACATAGTTGGAGTCTGTCCAAATGATCAGTTTTGCATCGGACGGACAATGTTGAATGCCTTCAATTGCGGCAGTCAATTCCATACGGTTATTGGTGGTTTCAGCTTCACCACCGCAGAGTTTTTCTTCTCCAGTTTCACGGATGATATACGCCCCCCAACCCCCTAAGCCAGGGTTGCCTTTACATGCACCATCAACATAAAGCGTGATTGTTTGAGACATAAATCAAATCCGGAGAAAAACAAGCATTCAGAACCGTATATTGTATAACGCAAATGACAGAGAGAAATCCATTTCTGGCGATTTTTTTAATTTCTTGTAACATTTATACTGAAATAGCGTTAAATTAACGCCTTGTGTCTGTGTTCTGCTTCACTACAATGGCATATCTAAAAAATAAATTTTATATGAGTTGTCTGGATTTTTTTATGTATAAATCAACTGCGACTGTCTGGCAGCCTACGTTACCACAAATTTTTAAATTTACAGTCTTGGGTTCTGCGCTCGCAGCTCTTGGTCTGACGGGCTGTTCTTCATCGCAAACGACTAAGCAGAACTCAGCAAGTAAACAAGTTGGCTCAAACTTTCTCGATGCCAATAGTTTAGATTCACTCGAAGATTTACTTTCTGCAACAGACATGCGTGCCGTAGAAGGCGATCGCCTTTTAGTACTGAAGCATGGTGATGTCTGGAAGCGTATGACTGTGGGTTTCAAAATGGATTTGAACCACTGGGATACGCGAATTGAAGCGCAGCGTGGTTGGTTTATTTCACGTCAACCGTATATTGACCGTTTAAGTGCGCGTGCGTCCCGTTATTTATATCACACGGTTAAAGAAGCAGAACGTCGTGGTTTGCCGACTGAGTTGGCGTTATTGCCAGTGATTGAAAGTTCTTATGACCCAGCAGCAACTTCAAGTGCTGCCGCAGCAGGTTTATGGCAGTTTATTCCAAGTACTGGACGTATTTACGGCTTAAAACAAACCTCAATGTATGATGGTCGTCGTGACGTAGTTGAATCTACGCGTGCAGCTTATGAGTTTTTAGGTGCGCTACATAACCAGTTCGGTTCGTGGGAATTGGCTTTGGCTTCTTATAATGCAGGGCCGGGGCGTATTCAACAAGCGATTAACCGTAACCGTGCAGCAGGTTTGCCAACCGATTATTGGTCGTTAAAACTGCCACAAGAAACCATGAACTATGTCCCACGTTTCTTGGCTGTTGCTCAAATTATTAAAAATCCAAGTGCTTATGGCGTAAGTTTACCGCCAATTGCTAACCGTCCACATTTTCGTGAAGTGGCTGTAGGGCCTGCAAATTTAAATGAAATTGCATCTATTACTGGTTTAAGTCGTGCAGAACTTTATGCACTAAACCCGGGTCATCGTGGCGATGTGATTGATAGCAGCAGCCCAATGCGGATTTTAATTCCTGCGGATGTGAGTCCATCAGTCGATGCACGTTTGAAAAAATTACAATCAGGTGGTTCATCAGGTTATTGGGCAAGTAATTCAACTTATAACTTACCAAAAAATAATGTTGAAATAACACCGTCACGTGTTACTCCGCCGGAATTAAATAGTAAAACTATTCAGCCCGCTAAAGTGACGCCACCTACGCTTAAAACACAGCCGACAGTGACAGCTTCTGCCAAACCACCTGTAGTCGCTACAACGGTAACGCCGAGTGTTCCATCAGGAACGAAAGGCAAAACGCCAATAGGATCATCTGCTTTGGCTGCATTTGCATCGAATAGTGATATTCCAAGTGCGCCGCGTATTCCAGTCGCTGTAACACCTTCGACGCCTGTGAAAGCCGTATCTGTCGAGCCACCACTCAGCGCAAATGAGCGTGAGCAAATCATGGCGGCTATTAAAGCTGAAGGTGAGACCAAAACAGTCGATGAGGTATTAAAACCAGTAGCGACTAAAGCAGAACAAGAAGAAGTCGTTCAGGAAATTAAAGCTATTGCGCCGAAAGGCACTGAAATTGTCGATCCTTATGATGGCAAGATTAAGTTGACTGCGATTCAGACCAGCCAGTCGATTGCAGATCAACAAGGTAAAGAACTGACCAAAGGGTTCTCTTACCCGAAAAGCGTGGCTGAAAATACAGGTGCAGATTCCGAAGAAGCCAAACGCAACCAAGGTAAAAATGTCATTCGTACAGATTCTGAAATTGTAGTTGTACCACCTAAAGGTAAACGCAGTACTTATACAGTTTTGGCGGGCGACACATTAGCGTTGATCGCGATGAAAAATGGCGTGAATTGGCGTGATATTGCAGCTTGGAACCAAATTTCGCCAGATTCGACCTTGTATGTCGGTACGACCATCTATTTATATGATGCGAAACCGATTGTGCAAAATAATGAAGAATCGAAAGCTAAGCCTATCGCAGATAGCTATGTGGTGAAAGCAAATGACAGTCTTACAGCTGTTGCGAGTCAATTTGGTTTAAGTACGAAGCAGCTTGCAGACTACAATGGTTTAACCACCACGAGTGGTTTATATGTTGGACAGAAATTATCCCTAAAAGAAACGCCTGCATCGAAAGCAAAATTGGAAGCTGATAAGAAAGCCGCTCAAGTTGTCGAAAAACCTGCAAAAGTTCAAACCAAATCCTACACGGTAAAACGTGGTGAATATCTAAAACTCATTGCAGATCGTTATGCGCTGTCAAATCAAGAGTTGGCAGATTTAACAACTGGCTTAACGGCTGGCAGTAGCTTGATGGTGGGGCAAAAAATTAATGTGCCATTACAAGCTGTAGCAGAAGTTGAGAAGCTCGAAAGCAAAGTCGTGAATCGCATTGAAAATGTCAAAGTTGATCCTGCGTATAAAGTTGAAAGCTATAAAGTGCAGCGTGGTGATACGCTTTACAGCATTGCGACGCAGTCAAAAATCAGTTTGTCAGAATTGGCGAGTCTAAATGATATGTCGGTAAATAGTGGGCTGATGGCTGGGCAAAGCATTAAAGTTCCTGCAAGTTCAACTGTTCCGGATACATATGTGGTGCAGTCTGGCGATACACTGACAGGCATTGCTAGTCGCTATGATTTAGGCATGGACTATGTCGCAAATTTAAATGGTATAGAGCGTAGTTCTGGTCTACGCGTTGGGCAGAAATTAAAATTAACAGGTGATGTCGCACCGGTTAAAGTAGAAACCAAAGCTGAGGCGACCAAAATTGAAAGCAAAACCAATACACGAACGAATTCCGTTGATGCGACCGATATTCATGTGGTGAAATCAGGTGAAACATTGGGTGTGATTGCGAAGAAATATCATCTTCAATTACGTTATTTAGCTGAATTAAATGGCCTAAATACCAATAGTGCGATTCGTGTAGGGCAGCGTTTAAAAGTAGATGGTGAACTACCTGCTGATGTAGCTAGTAAAGCAACTGAAACCAAAAAAACGGAAGCTAAATCCTCTACGAGCAATGTGAAACCAACAAATACTGAAAGCTATACTGTGAAATCAGGCGAGTCTTTAAATTCGATTGCTAGTCGGACAGGTTTAACTGTGGCAGCATTGGCTGAATTAAATAACTTGAACCCGCGTGCAGGACTGCGTGTCGGTCAAAATTTACAAGTCCCTAAAACTATTAGTGAATACCGTATTAAACGCGGCGATACGCTGATTGGTTTGGCAAGTCGCTATGGACTTGATACATCAAAACTCGCTGAAATGAATGATATGCAACCGTCTGCTCAGTTACGTATTGGTGACGTGATTAAAGTACCGAATTAAGCAACGACTACAGGGAGTTGTCAGTGATGTTGGTGTCGTTCAAATCAGCACATCAAGCTATTGGGATTTGTGTGCTTACTCTGTTCGGTCAAAGTGTGTGGTCTGCGATACAGACCACGCCTTATATTGCGATTCATAGCACACCCAAATATGACTCTGTCAAAGTCATGCCTTATGCCAATGCTTCTGCACCCAAAGGTGGATATTTAAGTACTTCATCAAATGGGACATTTGACAATTTAAACAGTATGAATGGTAAGGGCAGTGCGGCTGAGGGGGTAAATTATTTATTTGACTCCCTTATGGATAGCTCTTTAGATGAACCTGGCGTGATGTATCCATTATTAGCTGAGAAGGTAACGTTCGACCCCGATCATACGAATTTTGTCATTTATCACTTAAATCCAAAAGCACGATTTAGTGATGGTTCAGAACTCACTGCTGAAGATGTTAAATTTAGTTTTGATACTTTTCAGACCAAGTCAAACCCAGGTTTACAAATGTATTTGGCAGATTTAGATAAAACCCAAGTGTTATCTAAATATGAAGTCAAAATGACCTTTAAGTCGGGTAATAACGCTGAAATGCCATTAATATTGGCGCAAATGCCGATTTATTCCAAAAAAGATTGGGCAAAAAAAGATTTTACTAAAATTACTATGCAGCCGATTTTAGGTTCTGGCCCGTATTTACTTGATCGAATTGATTCTGGCCGTAGTATTAGTTTTAAGCGCAATCCTAATTATTGGGGACGTGATTTAGTGATTAATCGCGGACGATATAATTTTGATCATTTGAAATATGTCTATTACCGAAATTTAGATGTTGCTTTTGAAGGCTTTAAGTCTGGCCAATATACTTTGCATGAGGAATTTACAGCACGAAAATGGGTGACGGAATATAAGTTTCCGTCCATCACTGTAGGAATGGTGGTGAAGTATCGTGATAAGCATGAAAATCCAATTGCAACTCAAAGTTTTGTATTTAATACGCGTCGATCGCCGTTTAATGATATTCGTTTTCGACAAGCTTTAACCTATGCTTATGATTTTGAATGGCAAAATAAAGCTCTGTTTTATGGTCAATACCAGCGCCTACAAAGCTATTTTTCAAATAGTGAGTTAGAAGCTAAAGGGGTACCCTCAGATGCTGAAATGCAAATTTTAAAACCATTGTTAACGAAATTAACCCCTTTAGAGCGTAAAGGGGTGTTATCCAACTGGAAATATCCCGTTTCGGATGCTAGTGGATTTAATCGAAATAATTTATTGACTGCTCGTCAGCTATTAATAAATGCTGGTTATCGATTTAGAAATGGTCAATTATTAGACCGACATGGTCAAGCCATTCGTATTGAATTTCTCATTCACCAAGATGGCTTACAGCGAACATTAATGCCTTTTGTGCGCAATATGAAACGTTTAGGTGTGACTGTAAACATTCGCCAAGTGGACGTGCCTCAATATATAGAACGGATGCGTTCGAAAGACTTTGATATGACAACAAATGTTATGCCACAGTCGCTCAATCCGGGTAATGAGCAAGCGCAATTTTGGGGAAGTGCATCGGCAGATCAGCCTGGCAATTACAACTATGCTGGCATTAAAAGTCCGATCATTGATGAAGTCATACAACAGGTGATTCGGGCACCAAATCGTGAACAATTGGTGGTGCGTACCAAAGTATTGGATCGATTATTAAGAGCTGGGTATTATCAAATTCCAACCTATGGTAAAGGTGAAAAATGGTTTGCGTATTGGAATATGTATCAACAGCCAAAAGTAAAACCAAAATTATCAACAGGTATTGATTATTGGTGGAGTAATGAAGCGCAATCGAAAAAAGTTGCAAACTATTTGCGCCAACAATAAATACTAATGAATGACAGGGAATGTTAAAGCAACATGGGCACATATATTTTAAAAAGATTGCTCCTGATTATTCCAACATTGTTTTTCATTTTACTGATTAACTTTGTCGTGATTCAGATTGCACCGGGAGGACCTGTTGAACAAGCCATACAGCAAGCTGAGTCCTTTCAAGGTATGGGAAACACAGGTGGTGGTGAAACTGCGACGACAGGCAGTAAATACCAAGGTGCTAAAGGCCTCAGTGAAGAAATGGTGGCAAAAATCGAAGCGCAATATGGTTTCGATAAACCATTATTCGAACGTTTTTGGCTCATGTTAAAGGGCTATGTGACGCTAGATTTTGGTACCAGTTTCTTTAAAGATAAGCCTGTGACCCAGCTACTTTGGGAAAAGCTGCCTGTATCCTTATCCCTTGGCTTATGGAGTACCTTGCTGATCTATATGGTGTCTATTCCATTAGGCATTAAAAAAGCCCGTCAACATGGTCTGTTATTTGATAAAAGTACGTCTATTTTATTGGCTATCGGCTATGCCATTCCTGCTTTCGCCTTCGCCATTTTACTCATTGTCTTTTTTGCAGGTGGTTCATATTTTCAGTGGTTCCCTCTACAAGGTTTAGTTTCAGAGAATTTTACTGAGTTAAGTGTGTTTGGCAAAATTGCAGATTATTTTTGGCATATGGCGTTGCCTTTGTTTGCTATGGTAATTGGTGGTTTTGCAGGCTTAACTTATCTGACCAAATACTCTTTTATGGAAGAACTGAATAAGCAATATGTTCTTGCTGCTCGTTCTAAAGGTTTGACCGAATCACGTGTGCTGTATGGGCATGTATTTCGTAATGCAATGCTCATTGTCATTGCTGGTCTACCAGAAGCCTTGATTGGCATCTTCTTTGTGGGAAATCTATTTATTGAAATTATTTTCAATCTAGATGGTCTGGGATTGTTGGGGTTTGAAGCCATTGTACAGCGTGATTATCCAGTCATTTTCGGTACCTTGTTTATTTTTACCTTGATGGGGCTGATCTTAAGATTAATCAGCGATGTCATGTATCAAATGATTGATCCACGAATTAATTTTGATTCGCAGGGGGCAAAATAATGTCTCCGATCATGCAAGCGCGATTTCAACGTTTTAAAGAAAATAAATTAGGCTTTACATGCTTTATTAGCTTTGCCTTGATTTTTATGTTGTCCCTAGCTGTCGAGTTTATTGCCAATGATAAACCGCTCTTGGTTAAATACGATGATTCTTTATATGTGCCCGTATTGAAAAGTTATCCAGAAACCGCTTTCGGTGGGGTATTTGAAACTGAGGCAGATTATAAAGATCCTGTGGTGCAGCAACTGATAGAAGATAAAGGCTGGGCGGTTTGGCCACTGATTAAATTTTCCTATCAAACACCGAATTTAGAACTGGCTGTGCCCGTACCATCTGCACCAACTGCACAAAATTGGCTCGGTACCGATGACCAAGGGCGTGATGTGCTCGCACGTATTTTATATGGATTACGTGTGTCGCTCCTGTTTGGTTTTGCATTAACTTTTGCTTCAGCCATATTGGGCATCATCGTTGGGGCGATACAGGGCTATTATGGTGGGTGGATAGACCTCATTGGTCAACGAATTTTAGAAGTTTGGGGTGGGCTCCCGATGCTATTCATGGTGATGATTTTGGTCAGCATGTTTACGCCGAGTGTGTATTGGCTCTTTGTCATTATGCTGTTGTTTGGCTGGCCCACTTTAGTCGGCTTGGTTCGTGCAGAGTTTTTGCGTGCTCGTAATTTTGATTATGTACGTGCAGCACGGAGTCTTGGTGTTACAGATAGCACCATTATGTTTCGGCATATCTTACCAAATGCGATGAGTTCCAGTCTTTCACAGCTACCTTTCATGCTTACGGCAAATATTACTGCACTGACAGCCTTGGATTTCTTAGGGTATGGCTTACCGCCTGATGCAGCATCCTTAGGTGAGTTATTGCTTCAAGGGAAAAACAATCTGAATGCACCATGGCTAGCCTTATCGGGGTTTTTTACCTTAGCGATCGTGCTGTCTTTATTGATTTACATTGGGGAGGCGACACGTGATGCATTCGATCCTAGACGTCAATAATCATCAAGTTAATGTACCTCCCATCATGTTAGCGGTTGAACATTTACATATTTCACATGCAGCACAGGTCTTGGTTGAAGACCTGAATTTTAATTTGCATGCAGGTGAAACTTTAGCGATTGTTGGAGAAAGCGGCTCAGGCAAATCGATTAGCAGCCTAGCTATACTCGGTTTGTTGTCGAGTGATCTGCAGGTCACAGGCAGCGTCAGCCTGAATGGACAGAATATTCTTGGACTGAGTCCTGAGCAACACCGAAACATTCGTGGACAGAAAATTGCCATGATTTTTCAAGAGCCGATGACGGCCTTAAATCCCTTACATCGGGTTGAAAAGATTGTTGGTGAGTCACTGTTGTTACAGGGATGGTCGAAGGCAAAAACTCGGCAGCGGGTTATAGAATTATTAAATGATGTCGGTATTCCTGATGCTGAAGATAAGTTACGGCGCTATCCACATGAATTATCAGGCGGGCAGCGACAACGTGTCATGATTGCCATGGCATTGGCCTTAGATCCTGATATTTTAATCGCTGATGAGCCAACCACGGCTTTAGATGTCACTTTGCAAGCGCAAATCTTAAATTTATTAAAGTCGCTACAACAGCAGCGTAATATGGCGATGATATTAATTAGCCATGACCTGAATTTGGTCAAGCGCTATGCTGAACATGTGATTGTGATGAATCGTGGACAAGTGGTGGAGCAAGGTGGTGTTCAGGAAATTTTTGAGCAGCCGAAGCAGGCGTATACCAAAAATTTATTAGACCATGATTTTGGTTCAGCAATACAGGTTTCGCAAACGCAGACACTTTTAGAATTACGCCAGTTAGGAGTGAAGTTCCCAGTCAAACAAGGCTTATTGAACCGCATTAAAAATTATGTCGTTGCGGTAGAAGCTTTGGATTTAACAGTGGCTGAAGGTGAGTCGATTGGTATTGTTGGAGAGAGTGGTTCAGGCAAAAGCTCTTTAGCACTGGCTATTGCTCGGCTCATAGAAAGTGATGGTGAAATTATGTTAAATCAACACGCCATCCATCAACTTTCAGAAAAACAGCTCAGACCTTTACGTCGTGAATTTCAAATTGTCTTTCAAGATCCATTCAGTAGTTTAAATCCACGGCTCAATGTAGAGCAAACCATTGGCGAAGGTCTGGCCTTACAGCATTTATCTGCAAATGAAATTGCACAGCGTATAGATGAAGCTTTGCAGAAAGTCGAATTAGCCAGCTCATTTAAGCAGCATTATCCACATGAGTTATCGGGTGGGCAACGACAGCGAGTTGCCTTGGCACGTGCGCTGGTTTTACGTCCTAAATTATTGATACTCGATGAACCCACATCGGCGCTTGATCGGACGACACAAAAAGCCATCGTGAAGCTATTACGGCGTTTGCAGCAAGAATTTAATATGAGTTATTTATTTATCAGTCATGATTTACACGTGGTCAAAGCCCTGTGTCAAAAAGTGTTGGTACTGCGACATGCCAAAGTCATGGAGTTTCAAGACACTGAAGATCTATTTGCACGACCACAAACGGACTATACCCGTAAATTAATTGAAGCCAGCCAATACTAAAATCAAAGCTATGGATATTTTGACATGTGTCATTGTCAAAATATCCTTGACCTTTAGAAAATAATAATTAGAGTAAATACTCAGGACTTATTATTTCATTTTGGACATTGCCATGAGCCATTTAGCTGAAAGCTTTAAAATTCGTAATACCACATTTAAAAATCGCATCATTAAAGGTGCAATGAGCGAAGCATTGGCCAATACCGCAGGCCAACCCAATCACTTACATTTTGGGTTATATGAAGCTTGGGCGAAGGGTGGTTTAGGCTGCGCCATTACCGGTAATGTCATGGTGGATTTTTGTGCTAAAAATGAGCCGGGGGTTGTGGTCGCTGAAACTGAGCGAGATTTAGCACAGTTAACACAGTGGGCTGAGTTAGGTAAGAAGCACGGCATGGTGCAATTGGTTCAACTTTCACATCCGGGCCGTCAATGTCCTAAAGGTTTAAATAAGGAAACGGTTGCGCCGTCCGCTGTACCATTTAGTCCGATGTTAGCTACAACTTTTGGAACACCGCGCGAACTTCGTGAAGATGAAATTTTAGATATCATTCAGCGTTTTGCACGTGCCGCACACATTTGTGAAAAGGCAGGCTTCGAAGGCGTGCAATTGCATGGTGCGCATGGTTATTTAATTAGTCAGTTTTTGTCGCCATTGACCAATAAACGTCAAGATCAGTGGGGCGGCTCAAATGAAAATCGCATGCGCTTTTTGCTTGAAATCTACAAGGCAGTTCGTGCAGCGACGACAGATGATTTTATCATTTCGGTCAAACTCAACTCTGCTGATTTCCAACGGGGCGGAATTAGCGAAACAGATGTGATTGAGGTCTTTAAGGCAATCGATGCCGCAGGGATTGATATGATTGAAATCTCGGGCGGTTCCTATGAAGCGCCAGCGATGGCCGGTGCTAAAGCAGAAAAACGTAAAGCCAGTACCATTGCTCGTGAAGCGTATTTCCTCGATTTTGCGGACAATATCCGTAAAGAAGTGAAATGCGCGTTAATGGTTACCGGTGGGTTTAGAACCGTGCAAGGCATGAATGCTGCACTAGACAGTGGAGCTTGTGATTTTATTGGTATTGCACGTCCATTTGCTGTTGAAGTCGATTTGGCTTATCGTTTATTGGCGGGGCAGGATGTTCGTTATGGTGTGGACAAAATTAAAACTGGCATACCGATGATAGATAAAATGGCGATTATGGAAATTATTTGGTATGCCGCTCAGTTTAAATCGATTGGTGAAGGAAAACAGCCAAATCCTAAACTTTCACCGTTAAAAGTGTTTTTTAAATATCTTAAAGGAAATTTAACAGCGGTCATTAAAGGGCAAGTCAATTCACGTAAGTCGGCTTAGTGGCACATTGATTGACGAGAATGAGGGCAATCAGCGTACATCCATGTTATGGTTGCCTTCATTCATATCAATATTACTTACAATAAAAATGTCTAAAATTTTAATATTAACGGTCATTCTTTCGGGGCTCAGTTCTGCCCTCTATGCTCAGTCTACATTTCAGACGGGAGATATTATTTTTCATATCTCAAAGTCACAGCAAAGTTTAAGCATTCAAAAGGCCACACATTCGCCCTATAGTCACATGGGCATGATCGTAAATAAAAATAACCAAACGTGGGTGCTTGAAGCCATTCAACCTGTGCAATATACCGCTTTAAATCAATGGATCGCACGTGGGGAAAATGCTCACTATGTGGTGAAAAGGCTCAAACACCCCTTAAATGTGCCGCAGAAAACGAAGCTGGTACAACATGCAGAAAAGTACTTGGGCAAACCTTATGATATTTATTTTGAATGGGATGACCGTGCAATTTACTGTTCTGAAATTGTTTGGAAAGCTTATCAGCATGCTTTGGGAATCGAACTTTCTCCATTACAACAACTGAAACAATTTGATTTAAAACAAAATGAAGTGCAGCGTCTAATGCGGCAGCGCTATGGTCAAAATATTCCGCTAAATGAGCATGTGATTGCCCCTAAGGCCATTTATGATTCAAAACTTTTAAAAGAAATATTTAGAAATTAAGGCAATAAAAAAGCCCAAGTCACAATGCTTGAGCTTTTTAATGAGTGGTTAAAACCAACTCGAATATGGCGTCCCTACGGGGATTCGAACCCCGGTTACCGCCGTGAAAGGGCGATGTCCTAGGCCTCTAGACGATAGGGACAGTACAGAAAGCAAATTTTAAAACCGTTTATTTCAGTCTAAGTTTTTAGACTAAATAATGGCGTCCCTACGGGGATTCGAACCCCGGTTACCGCCGTGAAAGGGCGATGTCCTAGGCCTCTAGACGATAGGGACTTAATAAAATGTACTTCTGAAAATTGGCGTCCCTACGGGGATTCGAACCCCGGTTACCGCCGTGAAAGGGCGATGTCCTAGGCCTCTAGACGATAGGGACGTTTCAGAGGTGGGCGTATATTAGGGTGAAAATCGGGGGGTGTCAAACGCTTTTCTATAAATAAATTCAGTTTTTGTTGTTGAGTGCATAAAATTAAAACAATTTGCTAAAAATGTTTGAAAAATACATTATTTATGTCGATTTTTTCAACACTTGTAAGATTGCAGCAATAACTTCTGGATGCGTTAAATATCCTGCAATAACGTGTGGGTGTTCAATCGATGTCTGAATTTGCTGGTTAATAATGGCGGGTTGAAAATCAAATGGTGCCTGACTCAGTGGAAAAGCGCTGAGAAAATCATCATGTGAATAAAAGTTTAACCAATCGCCTGAAATTGCATCAGGCCGCTGTAAAGGCTGAGGTAAGTGGGCTTGGATGACACGAAAAGCCAAAGGTGAGCCCAAGGTGATAAAGCGCTGTATGTTGAGTTCAGGATGTAACAGTAAAAAATGATACGCAATCACGCTACCTAGCGAATGTGCAATCAACAGGGTGGGTTTCGTTTGATGTAATTGCTCATGCAGACGAGTATGAACTGCCTGAATAAAGTGTGGATTGGATAAATAGAGATAAGTTTCGACCAAAAATTTATGCAAAAGTGTGGCATGTAATTTTGGGAAATAATTCATTAAAACTGCAAAATCGCGTAGCGCAAGATCTTTGCCGAGTGCGGTGATCGATTTGAATGACTGGCTCAATCCAATAGCATCATTGAGGGTGATGTCAGGTAGATTATTTTGTACAGCGTGATGCTCAAATACTTTTGGTGATTTTTCTGGGAGTTCAGTGCGATGGATAAACGGAAAATGTGGCCACGTTTGAGGTGTCAAGGTGCTGGCTTGAAGCATATTCTGCAAATGATAACGCGTGAGTAAGTCTCCATAAAAAGGCATGCGCATATGGTGCTGTATATACGATAAAAAAGTCTCTTGATGGCTTTGCTTTAAGCCTTGAGACAACAGTGCAAGCCAATGCTGTTCGAGCGAACGTGCAGTTTGTTGCTGTTGATTCATGCTATGGATAAAGATGATCTGCATATTGCACCTCATCGACGGACCAGTTTTTATTCTACTTTTATTAAAATATAGCCATAAAAAAAGAGCAACCGAAGTTACTCTTTTATCGTGTTTGGTGGTATGACAACGCAGATCAATCTTTGTTGTGATACAAGGTGTAGTAGCTGATATAACACGCCACAATGAAGATCATACAGCAGATAAAGCCAGTTAACATTTCTGGGTCAAATACCATACTAATACAGGTAATAAGACAGAATACAAAACCGAGTATCGGCACAATTGGGAAGAGTGGTGCAGCAAAAGCTAAATCTTTTGCAGTTTTACCTTCTTTATACCACTGACGGCGGAAGTTGAATTGGCTTAAACAAATACTCATCCATACCACCACCATGGTAAATGCCGCGACACCTAACAAGTTTTTGAAGATGGTTTCTGGAGCGAATTGTTCAGACAGTAAGCCTGGCATACCACCGATCATGGTCACAATCACGGCAACATAAGGAATACCGCGCGAGTTCACTTTAGAGAACACCGCAGGTAATTGCTTACTATAGGACAATGACCACATCATTCGAGATGCAGCAAATAAACCAGAGTTAGCAGCAGAAAGTAGGGCTGTGATAATCACAAAGCGGATGATGTCTTCTGCATAAGGAATACCAATGTGCTGGAATACTGTTACGAAAGGTGAACTACTTACACCTTCGGCAGATAAGCCGGCTTCTTGGTGTGGCAATAATGCAGTAATAACAACAATGGTACCTACAAAGAAAATCAACAAGCGGAAAATCGCCGTGTTAATGGCTTTAGGTACATTTTTCGCTGGATCTTTGGTTTCACCCGCAGCAACACCAATCAGTTCAGTACCTGAGAATGCAAAGTTCACAATCAACATTGTAGCGAAGATTGGGAACAAGCCTTCAGGGAACCAACCTTGTGTAGTGAGGTTGCTAAACAGTGGTGCAGCTTCATAGCCTCGATAGCCTAAAACACCAAAAATGGCCAATAGACCTAAAATAATAAAGGCAACAACGGTAATCACTTTGACTAAGGCTAGCCAAAATTCAGATTCAGCAAACCATTTGGTTGAAATCATATTCAGGCAGAATACAAAAGCACCAAAGATTAAAGTCCACATCCACATAGAGCTGTCTGGGAACCATTCCTGCATTAAAAGTGCAGCAGCAGTAAATTCAGTTCCTAGCGTTACTGACCATGTCAGCCAATACAGCCAAGTGATGGTATAACCCGTACCCGGTCCGATATAGCGTTTAGCATAAGCGCCAAATGAACCAGATTCTGGCATATGTACAGCGAGCTCGCCTAAGCAAAGCATCACCATATAGGCGATAATACCGCCTAAAAAATACGAAATAATGGCACCTACAGGCCCCGTTTGTGCAATGACTTCACCCGAACCAAGAAATAAACCAGTACCGATTGCGCCGCCAAGCGAAATCATCACCAGATGTCGAGTACTCATAGCGCGTTTTAACGGCGCAGAATTGCCCTGATGCGAAGCATCATTCGGAGAATGTGATGACTGCATAGAGAAAAAGGAGAATCAAATAATGAAGCGAGTAATTGTAGAGAAGAATGCAATGATGATGCAATCAATTAATATAAATTATAGATAAATAAACTTTAAGTTTGTCAGAGCTGACAGAAAAATTGGCGTCCCTACGGGGACTCGAACCCCGGTTACCGCCGTGAAAGGGCGATGTCCTAGGCCTCTAGACGATAGGGACGTTTTGAGGTGGGTGTATAGTACATAGCCCATCTATATTTGTCAAAATAGAGTTTCATTGTTATATTCTAAATGTATATAAATGAAACAAAAACAGAATTTTTTTAATGAAAAATAATTTTAATGAGTTTATTTCTGGAATTTTATTTGAAATCAATCAATTTAATGTGGGCAAAGTCCATGAAAGATTCTATATAGTTTTATTTAATTATTTGCATTGGTTTGAAATTTATACAAATAATTTTTCTTCGTATATTAGTAAATCAGAGTTTGAAAGAATTATTGATGAACTTTTATTTAGGGATTTAGATGGGGAAAGTAGAATTACGTATAATCACCTCAAATCTTTAGATGATTCTCATTATTTTTTAGATATCCAGAGCTTTTTTAAATTATATTTAATCTTAAAGGTTCGAAGATATCAGTTGTCTAGTGATGATGTAGAACTTGAAAAATTAGAAAAAAAATTGGATGTATGTTTTGAGCCAATGTTGTGGAGTAAAGACAAACAAAATTTATTGGTTATTAATCGTGATTTTCCTGAATTTAAAAAACAGATGAATTCAAGTCGGGTGCTTTTGCCACTTTCATTAATAGTTTTTAACTTTACTTTTGTTGAATTAATATCTAATACAAGTTTGAGAGTATCTATCCAAATATTTCTAGCAATAGTAGCTGCGTGTCTTTTAGCTAATGTTTCTAAAGGTGCAAAATCCGAAAAGGACTCATTGGAGTTGAAAGTATGGGATTATATCTTGGTGTTGAGCGAGAATAAAAATTCATTAACGAAAAGCAGTTGAACGATTTCCTTAAATTATAGTCTGTACAGTGGTTTTTGTGGATTAAACTGCTCCCACAAATCATTTTTGAATTTATATGGAAACCCTAATTTTTCTCTCATAGGGAAGAGAAATAGTTTCATAAAAAAAGGTGGCTAATGAGCCACCTTAACTATTTTATTTATCGTGATATAACCAATAATAACCTGCATAACACGCCGCCATAAAGATCAGACAGCCAATAAAGCCTGAAAGCATTTCAGGATCTGCAGCCATACTTAAACCTGTTGCGGTACAGCAGACAAAGCCAAGAATTGGAACCAGCGGGAACCATGGTGTACGGAATTTAAGTTCTGACACGCTATGACCTTGTTTCAGCCATTGGCGACGGAAGTTAAATTGACTCCAGCAAATACTCATCCACACGATCACCATGGTGAAGGCAGCAACCCCCATCAAGTTCTTGAAGATGACATCTGCGCCAAATTGTTCTGACAATAGACCTGGTAAACCACCGATCATAGTGACCAATACAGCAATATAAGGCACACCAGTTTTGCTTAATTTGCCGAAAGCACTTGGTAATTGTTTTTGTGCAGACAGTGCCCACATCATACGCGATGCAGCATATAAACCAGAGTTAGCTGTAGACAGTAAAGCCGTAATAATGACGAAACGAATTAAGTCTTCTGCATAGGGAATGCCCATCAGGTTAAATACGGAAACGAATGGACTACTACTTAATCCGCCATGTCCACCAACATTTAAACCTGCATCGGTATAGGTCAACAGGGAACTGATGACGATAATAGTGCCGACAAAGAAAATGATTAAGCGCCATACCGCAGCATGAATGGCTTTAGGCACATTCTTTTCAGGGTTTTCAGTTTCACCTGCAGCGATACCAATCATCTCCGTACCATTAAAGGCAAAGTTCACGATCAATAGCGTGGCAAACAGTGGGAACAAACCATTTGGCAGCCAACCATGTTCAGTCAAATTGTGGAACATTGGAGCTGATTCATAGCCTTGGAAAGGCACGAAACCAAAGATGCAGGCAAAACCAAGGATGATGAAAATCAACACTGTTGCAACTTTCACCATGGATAACCAAAATTCTGACTCTGCGAATGCACGTGTAGAGCTTAAATTAGAGATCAGTACGCCAGCTGCAAAGATCAGTGTCCATAGCCAAATAGAGGTTTGTGGAAACCACTCCTGCATCAAAATAGCCGCCGCAGTAAATTCTGTACCTAAGGTGGCAGACCAGCCCAACCAGTACATCCAAGACACCATATAGCCGGTACCCGGGCCAATATAATTTGTCGCAAAAGCACCAAAAGAACCAGAAACAGGTAGATGTACGGCAAGTTCACCCAAACAAAGCATGACCATGTAGGCAATCAAACCGCCAATAATATAGGCAAGAACAGCGCCTAAAGGCCCAGCTTGTGAAATAACTTCACCTGAACCCATAAACAAACCAGTACCAATTGCACCACCAAGTGAGAGCATCACAAGGTGTCGAGTCGTCATCGCACGTTTAAGCGATGGACTTTTACCTTCAGCAGACGAGTGTTGCGAAGGTTCAGAGGGAGATTGCATAGTGAAATGAAAATTGAACGAAAGGTATATTTTATGATTGAATGCAGTGAAATGATTGATAAATCGAATTTTTCTTATAATGTGATAATGCTGATCTAAAATTTGAATCTTTAGCGCTGACCATTGGATTAATGGTCAGGAGTTTGATACTCAGCTTCAGAAGTTGCAGGTACTTGAGTTTGTTCAGCTACAGGGGCTTTGTTGTCATCGCGGCTCACAATATACAGATAGAGTGCAGATGGAAATAAGATGGCTAAAACCAAGAGCAACTTTTTAAACATAGGGTGTTCTTACATCAAAATAGATCAAGCTGAAGTATAAACAAAACCAGTCAGGCTGTAATTAATTAAAGTTTACGGTTTTTCTGTTCTAGATTGGACAGGATGACTTGGTAAATGTCAGGGTAGTGTTGTTTAAAGTTCCGTTGTTGCATGATCGTGATGGTTGATGCATTTGGCTCGACACCCAGTTTTAAAATTTTTTGGGTTAAAGCGAGTTGAGGGGAGCGACCATCAAAATGTGTATTTAGTAAGTTACCATCGGTATATTTTACTGTGAGTCCGATATTCAGGAGATAATCAAAAACATCAGGCAAACCAAAACCGGCAGCTTTGTAGAGTAAATTATATGTTTCTGCACGATAGCCACGGCCGTATGTTTGATGTGTTTTTAATAATCCTAATGCATTATAAAATTCTAACTTGGCAATAATTTCTTGTTCATTAATAGAACCATCGCCATTTTTTAAAGTCCTATCGATGGTATTAAAAGTGACATCGTTTGAACTAGGTTTGCAATCAGCAGCAATCAGTCGCTTTATATCTTGAAGTGGAAGTATAAAATGTGCTGTGTCACACATTTTTTTAACTTCTTTATTTTTCATTTTACTGCTTTGAATATTTTTATTTTCAAATTCCTGCACTATGGCTGACCAACCATAAGTTGACAAAAATAACTAATCATGCGAAAAGGTTTTTTTAGTTAACAGATGTTCACACATGCCTCGGATTGTTTCTGTACCACTTAGTTTAGAACAGCGAGAACGACTCATTTTTCTGGCCAA
>NZ_VPBP01000036.1:0-4761 GCF_013418685.1 Acinetobacter sp. YH12129 | reverse complement strand
AGCTCCAGCACCTCAGCCAGTGGCAACGCAGTCAGCCGCAGAATATTTGGCAAACCCACTTTAAAATTTCCATTGAACAATAAAAAAGACGCCTCGGCGTCTTTTTTCATTTTAGGAAAATTAGGGCTTTTGCAGTTGCGTTAAGGTTTTACGTGCCAGTCCTGGATCGTCGGCAAATACACCATCTACACCAGCTTTATAGAAGTTTTCAAATTCTTTGGCCGCACCTGTATCACAACGTTCTGTCGCCACAGAGCTACATTTTAAATAGTCAGGTAAAAAACCATTTTCAGGTCTGAGTGTATAAGGATGGACTTTCAAACCAGCAGCATGGGCATCTTTGACAAAACTGGTTTGTTTAAATTCAGTGTTTGAAAAGATATACGTTTTACTTGGGCCTACACCATCTGCATATTTTGCCACTGATTTTAGGCCTTCTGCAGTGGCTAAACTTGCATAATTTTGTGGAGACGTTTGTTGCTGTAAGTCACCCGGTATGGCAGTTGGACTATCTAATAATTGAATAATTTTGCCGTGTTTGAGGGTTTTCTTTTGCGTGAGTTGATCACGTAAGTATTTAAGATTGGTGGTTTCAAAGGACTGTAAATATACAGGTGCGATATCACGTGTATAACTGTATTTGGCAAGCGTTGTGAGTAAGCGATCTTCCATGGCTAGATTTTGCTGTTGAAAAAATGTGGGATGCTTGGTTTCAATATATAAACCAACAATTTTCCCAGTTTTTTTATAGTGAGCGTCGGCAAGTTCAATAATTTGTTCGAGCGTCGGGATGCTGTACTGATCATTATACTGAGTGTTATTAGGACGATATTGTGCAATACGCTCACGTGCTTTTACATTTTGAGTCAGTTCATTCAAATTAAAGTCTTCTGTAAACCATCCTGTATAGTCAATACCATCGATTTTTTTGGTGGTTTTTCGATCTGCAAATTGTGACAGCGTACTAATATTGGTTGTCCCTGAAATTTCACTTTCATGGCGCGCAACCAGATAGCCATCCTTGGTTGGTACTAAATCGGGTTCGATAAAATCCGCACCATCATCTATCGCTTTTTGATATGCGGCAAGGGTATGCTCGGGTCGCAAAGCACTGGCACCGCGATGCCCAACAATGACAAAACCAGTATCAGGCAAAACAGGGGGCTTGGTGACATGGGTTTTATCGTCATCCGAATTACATGCAGATAAACCGAAAACGCTAAAAAGGAGCAGTGAAGACACGCCCCCATGAGGATTTCACTTTGCTTGTTATGGCTAGATTTAACTGTTTTGTTAATTGTTTTTGCATGGCTGCCTCGGCATCTTTTTATTTAAATGAATGAAGTTGCAGGCATACATTGCAGGGCAGTGGCTAAGACTTCATGACAGAGGCGGTTTTGTCACATAAATTTACTAAAATAGCTGAAGTGGAGGCTCTCCATATTTTCTACATATTTCGCTTCAAGCAAGGTTTTTATGTAGTCTAGGCTTGTAATCAAGCACATTGTGATTGATTATCAATAAGATTTTTTGAAAAAATCAATCAACACATTTTATTTCATTAATTGAAAAGTGACATGGACTGATGCTGTCTAAGTTTTTTATTTATCGACCGATTTTTGCAGGTGTCTTGGCGATCATCGTCATGGCGCTCGGGCTATTTGCTGTCCTCAATTTACCGGTAGAGCGCTATCCAGATATTGCACCACCACGAATTACGGTCAGCGCAAGTTATAGCGGTGCGTCAGCAGAAACAGTTGAGGAAAGTGTCACACAAGTTCTTGAGCAACAAATTAAAGGAATTGATCATCTTTTATATTTTAGTTCAAGCAGCGACTCTTCAGGTCGAAGCCGGATCAGCATCAGTTTTGAAAATGGCACTGACCCAGATACCGCTCAAGTACAAGTACAAAATGCCATAAATGGAGTAATCAATCGGCTGCCTGAAGATGTGCAGCGCCAAGGGGTAAATGTCTATAAATCTTTGGGTGATACCCATATGGTTATCGGCCTCTATGATGAGACTGGCAAGAGTTCGAATATCGAACTTGGTGACTATATGATGACTCATCTAGAACAGGACATTGCTCGAATTGAGGGTATTGGTGAAGTCGATGTTTTTGGTTCGCAATTTGCCATGCGCATATGGCTCAACCCACTGAAGTTAAAGCAATATAGCCTTATGCCCAGTGATATCCGTGCGGCTGTTGAATCACAAAATACGCAGGTTGCAGCCGGAGCCGTAGGTGAATTGCCCAGTGTTTCGGATCAATATCTCAATGCAAAAGTCACTTCAGGTACACGTTTAAAGTCAGTTGAAGAATTTGAAAATATTATTGTCAAATCTGCACGAGACGGCAGTTTTGTCTATTTAAAAGATGTTGCACGTGTTGAATTGGGTGCGGAAAATTATTCAGGGGTCAATACCATTAACGGGTATCCATCTTCAGGGATGGGGATCTCATTGGCTTCTGGGGCAAATGCACTTGAAACCTCAGCCTTAATTAAGCAAGAAATTGAACAATTAGCGAAGCAATTACCTGCCGGTTATAAAATCGTTTATCCACGGGATAACACGCCATTTGTACAAGAATCGATTAAAGAAGTGGTGAAAACATTATTCGAAGCCGTTTTATTAGTGGTTTTGGTGATGTTTATCTTCTTACAAAATTGGCGAGCAACGCTGATACCTGCGATTACCGTGCCTGTGGTGATTCTAGGGACTTTAGCGATTTTATATGCTTTGGGCATGACCATTAACACGCTCACCTTGTTTGCATTGGTATTGGCCATCGGTCTGTTGGTCGATGATGCGATTGTTGTGGTGGAAAATGTCGAACGTTTAATGCATGAACAACAGTTAACAGCAAAACAAGCGGCCATCGAGTCGATGCATGAAATTAGCGGGGCATTAATCGGGATTACTTTGGTATTAACCGCTGTCTTCATTCCTATGGCGTTCTTTGGTGGTTCAACGGGCGTGATCTATAGACAATTTTCCATCACACTTGTGGCTGCAATGGGCTTGTCATTGATGGTTGCGCTAATTTTAACGCCCGCATTATGTGCCTTAATTTTAAAACCCAATCCAAAACCACAGCGCTGGGCGATTTGGTTTAACACCAAATTAGAGATTTTAAAAACCAAATATTTGACCCTTGCACAAGCCACGGTTCGTTATCGCTTATGGACGGTGGTGTTGTTTGCGGGGCTCATTACGGTATTTGCTTTGTTTTATCGTGCGTTGCCGACCAGTTTTATTCCTAGTGAAGATCAAGGCATTTTGAGTGTGCAACTTAAATTACAAGAGGGTGCACCGATGTCTAAAAGTCGTGAGGTCGGTGAACAAATTCGACAGTACTTTTTGACTGAAGAAAAGCAAAATGTCGATTTGGTGATGATTCGTTATGGACGAAATTTTTCTGGTACGGGTCAAAACTTAGGGCAAGGCTTTATTGCACTGAAGCATTGGGATGAACGTTCAGGACAACACAATTCAGCGCAAGCGATTCGTGAACGTGCTATGAAACATTTTAAAAAGTTCAACAATGCACAAATTAATGTCAGCATGCCGTCTTCAGTCAGTGGTCTTGGGCAAACCGATGGTCTGGAGTTTTGGCTGAGAGATATGAATGGCGAAGGACGTGCTTATCTCGATGCGCAATTTAAAAGCTTGCAACAGAAATCCGCACAATACAGTAGTTTCGAAAATTTAGACAAACGCTCTAACCCAGACAAAGCTGAACTGAAAGTTGATATTGATCAAAAACAAGCGATGGCCATGGGTTTAACGCAAAATGCGATTAATAGCACCATGAGTAGTGCATGGGGCGGGAGTTATATCAACGATTTCATTGACCGTGGACGTATTAAACGCGTCATGATGCAGGCAGATGCCGAATTCCGTTCTAAACCAGAAGATTTAGCCTATTGGCATGTACGTAATGACCAAAATGAAATGATTCCATTTAGTAATTTTTCAACCATTGGTTGGAGTGGTGGTCCAGAAGTTGTTAACCGTTTTATGGGCTATACCGCATTACAAATGGAAGCGGATACTGCCAAAAATGTCTCAAGTGGACAAGCCATGCAAGATGTGAAAGCTTTAGTTGACCAAGTGCCGGGTGTAGACGTGGCATGGAGTGGGTTATCCTTTGAAGAGCAAAAATCAAGTCATCAAGCGATTTGGCTATATTTAGTCTCGATTGGATTTATTTTCCTCTGTCTTGCTGCCCTATATGAAAGTTGGAGTATTCCAACTGCAGTCATGAGTGCGATTCCACTTGGGATAGGTGGTAATATTTTGTTTAGCTACCTGGCCGGTTTTCCAAATGACATCTATTTCCAAATTGCCTTGCTGACGACCATCGGTCTGTCCTGTAAAAATGCGATCTTGCTTGTAGAGTTTGCAGCGATGGCACAAGAAAAAGGCAAACATGTAATCGAGGCTGCAATGGAAGGCGCAGCACTTCGTTTACGTCCTATTTTGATGACCTCTTTGGCTTTTGGTGCGGGAGTGGTTCCTTTAGTTCTTGCTTTTGGTGCAGGTGCAGCCAGTCGCCAAGAGATTGGGGTGAGCGTACTCGGTGGGGTGATATTCGGTACGGTCTTGGTACTGATTTTTATTCCGTTTATGTATAGCCAAATCCTAAAAACTATAGAACAATAGAGATATGGGATATTCAAAAGATTTTAAAGACAAAGTCATAGAAATTATGATTCGAGATGAAATGTCTGTGCGAAAAGCAGCACAGCATTTTA
>NZ_VPBP01000035.1:0-29903 GCF_013418685.1 Acinetobacter sp. YH12129 | reverse complement strand
GGAAGCAGATGAAATATTATTGGCGAGATTTTCAAGTCATGACAGCTGATAAAATAGAGCAATGGGTGGAGAAAGTATCAAACCAATTCGGAAAAGAATACATGTTTACTTTTTAATGACAACTTACTATTGTAAAAGAGCATACTAAAATCGATAATTGTCATTATATTGATGTTGGTTCCTCTTTTACCAAGAAGCTGTGTATTGTCAAAATCAAATAAACGAGCGATGTAGTAGGGGAGTTTGGTAGTGAAAAAAGTTTGATTGATTAAAAAAACAACACTTGAATCATGTATCCTAGTTTGTATCCTATAATTTCTTAAATGAATTTAGTGTAATAAAAACAATAGGGTAGGGAGATGTTTTGATGTGGATATACCTACCAAATTCAAAAAGCAGAATCAGAATGATTCTGCTTTTTTTATCTGAAATTATTAGGGTCTGTTGACACTTACTGTTCATAATTAACCCTATAAAGGTAGCCATAAAAATATACAGGCTAAGGCAACAGAACTTTGATAATTTCTTTTGAGCTTGTCATATCGAGTAGCTATTCCTCTAAACTCCTTTAATCTGCAAAACATATTTTCAACTAAATGCCTGATTTTATATAAATACCAGTCCATATGGTCATTGTTCGATTTGCTATTCGTTTTCCTTGGTATATTCGCTTTGGTGCTTGTTTTCCTGATCTGTTCACGCAGTGGTTCTGAATCATAGCCTTTATCTGCGCATACGACTTATGTCTCTTTTAAATCTAATGTTGATATTAAATCAGGTGCAACTTTAACATCATGTGTGGTTCCATCGGTAATCATGAAATCAATAGGATTGCCATGTGCATCAACAATCAAATGTATTTTTGAGGAGTTTCCTCCTACACTTTTAGAAATAGATTGATTCGATATGCCGGCAGAATGTTGATGAGCACGTACATGAGAGCCATCAATAAAAATCCACTCCATATCGGGGCATGAGGCTAGTAATTTGAATAATCTAAGTAACTTACCGCTGCTTGACCAACGATTAAAACGTTTGAAAATAGAGTTTGAATGACCAAAACAAGAAGGAATATCTCGCCACGGACAGCCTGTTCTAATTCTATAGAGAATAGCTTCAATAAAATTGCGTAAATTTGAGTTGTGGTGAATGGATAAATTACGCAGAATAACTTTCAACTTTTGCCAGTGTTGATCTGTCAGCATGGTACGAGGCATAGCGAATAGTAAAATTGGGTTTGGCGATTTGATTTTACTACTTCGCTATTTTTTTAAGCTAAAAGTGTCAACACACCCTAATTAAAGTGTTATTAAGACTATAGTTAAATCAAATCTACTTATATGTAAGGTGTTCTTCGCAATCGTTTTCAATCGTATTTGGCTTGAATAGATTCATATGGATTGAGTCGTAAAATCATCATGAGATGGAATTGGGTGTAAATGCATCTATGTGCAAATACATCAATTTGGATATTGGTTGATTAAGTGATTAAGCCAAACTTCTTTGGCTCATATTTCTGCATTTATGACTATATAGCAGTGCTTTATAAAATGTGTGCTATAGCGGATTGGTTAAAACAAAAAAGCCGCATTCTATGCGGCTTTTAATTGAGCAAATAAATTATGTAGCTTCAGCTTCTAAAATTTCGAAGTCATGAGTAATTTCTACACCACCGTCCATCAGCATTTTGCTCGCAGAACAGTATTTTTCAGCAGAAAGTTCAACCGCTTTTGCAACTTGCTTTTCCTTCACGCCATGACCAGTGACTACAAAGTGCAAATGAATTTTAGTGAATACAGCAGGAATAGTGTCGGCACGTTCTGCATTTAATTCACAACGAACATTGGTAATGTCTTGGCGTGCTTTCTTTAAAATCGTCACAATATCGAAAGATGCACAACCACCAAGTCCTGTTAAAATCAGTTCCATTGGGCGCGGACCACGGTTTTCACCGCCATATTCTTGTGATCCATCCATCATAACAGTGTGACCACTTTGAGTTTTTGCTTTAAAAGCAACATTCTCTAGCCAATGAACACTAGTTTGCATTGCAAGTCCCTAAAAAAAGCTATAAATTTACGCAGTACCTGTACACTAACATAAATTGAGTTGATAAGGAATTTCAACTCTTACGTGTGACAAGTTCACTTTAGGTCTTGTGCGATCTATAAATTATCCATATTCGGAAACTGTTAGCATGACTTCAAACTTTTCACAACTTAGCACAGATGCGCTATCTCCGGGGCAGTTACCTGAGTCGGTGAAGGCATTATTAAAACGTGCATATATCAATCGTTACCCAAAACGTACAACAATCGTTGATGCGGGCTCAGAATCTAAATCTTTGTATTTAATTCTTAAGGGTTCAGTATCTATCATTTTACGCGAAGATGATGAGCGTGAAATTGTGGTTGCGTACTTAAATGCGGGTGACTTTTTTGGGGAAATGGGTCTATTCGAAGCAAATGCACAGCGTACTGCAGAAGTGCGTACGCGTGATGTATGTGAAATTGCTGAGATTACCTATGAAAACTTTCATGAATTAAGCAAACAATACCCAGACTTAAGTTATGCGGTATTTGCACAGCTTGTACGTCGTCTTAAAAATACGACACGGAAAGTCACTGACCTTGCGTTTATTGACGTGTCAGGTCGTATTGCACGTTGCTTAATTGATTTATCTTCACAACCAGAAGCAATGATTTTGCCGAATGGTCGTCAGATTCGTATTACTCGTCAAGAGATTGGTCGTATTGTGGGTTGTTCCCGTGAAATGGTTGGTCGTGTTCTAAAAACACTTGAAGAGCAAGGCATGATTGAAACTGATGGTAAAGCGATTCTAATTTTTGATGCATCGCTTGAAGAGAAAAGCCAATTGGCTTCAGATGATTTCGACGACGAAGAATAATCAGTCTTCCGAATCTAAAAAAGCAAACTCAGGGGTTTGCTTTTTTTATGTCTATTCATTTCTCACTATTATAGCGGAAGCAACCTTTCGCACATTTTTTGACAAATAAACAGAAAATTATGATTTAAACAAAGCCGATATCTTAGGTAAGCTACTTCGTAACTTATATATTGATATTTAAAATAAAGAGGGAATTTGCGGCATGCAATTTAAACCATTGGCCCATACTGGCATTTTAGTTCCAGAAATTTGTTTAGGCACTATGACGTTTGGTGAACAAAACACCCAAGCAGAAGCTTTCGAGCAACTGGATTATGCTTTAGAGCGTGGTCTTAACTTTTGGGATACTGCAGAAATGTATCCTGTCCCACCGAAACCTGAAACCCAAGGTTCAACTGAAACTATTATTGGTAACTGGATTGCAGCTCGCGGTGGACGTGATAAATTAATCTTAGCTTCAAAAATTGCAGGGCCGTCACAAGGCGGTAGTCATATTCGTGACGGGCAAACTAAATTTATTGCTTCGGAAATTGAGTCTGCACTGGATCATTCTCTTCAGCGCTTACAAACAGATTATCTTGACTTATACCAGTTGCATTGGCCGCAACGTCCAATCAACTTTTTCGGTAAATTGGGTTATGGCAATGCCGAAGCAAACAGTACGCAAACTATTACCAATTTAGAAGAAACATTAGTTGCTTTAAGTCATGAGGTTAAAAAAGGTCGAATTCGCTCAATTGGACTATCTAATGAAACGCCATGGGGAACGTTAAAATTCCTACAACTTGCAGAAAAGCATGGTTTAGAAAAAATTGTCAGTGTGCAAAATCCATATAGTTTGTTGAATCGTACTTATGAAATCGGTTTATCTGAAATTGCACATTACGAAGGCGTGGGCTTATTGGCATATTCACCTTTAGCATTTGGTTATCTAACAGGTAAATTCCGTCATGGTGCACGTCCTGCCAATGCTCGAGTGACACTATTTTCACGCTTTAGCCGCTATTCAAATGCGGAGAGTGAATGGGCAACAGAACAATATGCACAATTGGCTGAACAGCATGGTTTAACGTTGACACAGTTAGCACTAGCATTTATTAAGCAGCAATTTTTTGTCACCAGTACAATTATTGGTGCGACAAATCTAGATCAGTTGAAAGAAAATATTGATGCTTTTGAGGTGAATTTATCAGAAGACATTTTAAAAGGGATTGAAGATATTCATCGCCAGCAGCCAAATCCTGCACCTTAAGCTGAAATTTTCAGTGGATTATGTAAAAGCCTGCATGTAAATGTGGGCTTTTTTGACATTTACGTGATTTAAGCTAGTGGAAAATCATTGAATTTTATTCTCAGAAAGTCAGTTGAGTTGACAAGAAAATTGTTTAAAAAAACATATGCATTTAAACAACATAATAAAGTACTAAATTCTTCAATAAATGACTTGAAAACTATTCTATTTATACCAATATTATAATTAAGATTTATCTTTATCTTAAAATTAACTCATTGAAAAATATTTAAAAAATGTATTTGAAATTTTAAATATGACTCCCATATATGCTTCAAGTACAGAATTTGTTGTGAGGAATAACAAGAATGCGATTCGAAAAATTTACAAACCGTTTGCAGCAAGCATTATCCGATGCCCAATCTTTAGCAATGGGGAAAGACCATACAGCCATTGAAGGAATCCATATTCTTTCGACATTGCTTGAAGAGCCGTCGAACCAAAGCTTGTTACAACAGGCAGGTGCTAATCTTCCTGAGTTAAAAACCAAGCTTCAGCAAGCCCTACAGGATACCGCCACCATTGCTACGCCGACAGGGGACATCAACCTAAATCCTGAAGCAGTCAAGGCGCTGAATTTAGCTGACAGTTTTGCTCAAAAAGCTGGAGATGAGTTTCTTTCTACAGATTGGGTGATTCTAGGTTTAGCTGAAACGGGTAAAACCAAAACCTTATTAAATAGTGTAGGCGTAACGACAGATAAATTACGTAGTGCAATTGAACAAATACGAGGCGGTGAACAAGTCATGAGTAATAACCACGAAGATCAACGTGATTCACTCAACAAATATACCTTAGACCTCAATGCACGTGCATTAGAAGGTAAGCTAGATCCGGTCATTGGTCGTGACGAAGAGATTCGCCGTACCATTCAGGTTTTATCACGCCGTAGTAAAAACAACCCCGTACTGATTGGTGAGCCGGGTGTGGGTAAAACTGCAATCGTTGAGGGCTTAGCACAGCGTATCGTCAATGGCGAAGTTCCTGAAAGTCTGAAAGGTAAACGTGTACTTTCACTCGACCTTGGTTCATTGCTTGCAGGTGCAAAATACCGCGGTGAATTTGAAGAACGTCTTAAAGCAGTTCTAAAAGATTTGGCCAAATATGATGGCGAGATCATTCTCTTCATTGACGAATTACATACGCTTGTTGGCGCAGGTAAAGGTGATGGTGCAATGGATGCAGGGAATATGCTTAAACCTGCGTTGGCACGTGGCGAACTTCGCTGTGTAGGTGCAACCACCTTAGATGAGTACCGTCAATATATCGAAAAGGATGCGGCATTAGAACGCCGTTTCCAAAAAGTGATTGTTGATGAACCGAGCGTGGAAGACACCATTGCGATTTTACGTGGTCTAAAAGACAAATATGCAACCCATCATGGTGTGCAAATTTTAGACTCTGCAATTATTGCTGCGGCAAAAATGTCGCATCGTTACATCACAGACCGTCAGTTGCCAGATAAAGCCATTGATTTGATTGATGAAGCAGCATCACGAATCAAAATGGAAATTGACTCAAAACCTGAGCCACTTGACCGTTTAGATCGCCGTTTAATTCAGTTAAAAATGCAACTTGAAGCGGTGAAAAAAGATGCAGATTCAGTCTCAAAAGCTGAAGTTGAGCATTTGGAGAAACAAATTGCTGAAGTTCAAAAAGAATATAGCGATTTGGAAGAAGTGTGGATTGCGGAAAAACGTCTGGTTGACGGAACGAATCAAGCTCAAATTGAGTTAGATAAAGCACGTACTGCCTTTGAAAAAGCACAACGTGAAGGTGATTTAGCAGAAGCGAGCCGTTTGCAATATGGAGTCATTCCTGAGTTGCAAAAACGCTTGAATGAAGAAGAAATTGCGGAGGTGAATGAAGAGCCGAAACTGATTCGTACCAAAGTCACTGAAAATGAAATCGCTGAAGTGGTAAGTGCAGCTACAGGTATTCCTGTTGCAAAAATGCTACAAGGTGAACGTGAAAAACTCTTACACATGGAAGAGTTCTTACATAACCGTGTAGTCGGTCAAGATGAAGCGGTCGTAGCAGTATCAAATGCGGTGCGTCGTTCTCGTGCAGGATTATCCGATCCAAACCGCCCAAGTGGTTCATTCTTATTCCTTGGGCCAACAGGTGTAGGTAAAACTGAGTTAACCAAAGCTCTAGGTAACTTCTTATTTGACAGTGATGATGCGATTATTCGTATCGACATGTCAGAGTTTATGGAAAAGCATTCGGTGAGCCGTTTAGTGGGTGCTCCTCCGGGCTATGTGGGCTATGAAGAAGGCGGTGTATTAACTGAGGCTGTACGTCGTAAACCTTATAGTGTGGTGTTGTTTGATGAGGTTGAAAAAGCCCATCCAGACGTCTTTAACATCTTGCTTCAAGTGTTAGATGATGGTCGATTAACTGACTCACAAGGTCGTGTGATTGATTTCAAAAACACCGTAATCGTGATGACCTCGAACTTAGGTTCAACCGATGTTCGTGAATTAGGTGAAAACCCGTCGAAAGACGAAGTTCGTGCTGTGGTGATGGCTGCTGTCTCGGAACATTTCCGTCCAGAATTTGTGAACCGTATTGATGAGTTGGTGGTTTTCCACTCTTTACAAAAAGCGCAAATTCGTGGCATTGCGGATATTCAGTTGGATCGCTTACGTTCTCGTTTGGCAGATAAAGACATGAGTCTGGCGGTTGAAGATAGTGCCTTTGAATTACTTATCGATGCTGGTTTTGACCCTGTATATGGTGCACGTCCTCTAAAACGTGCCATCCAACAACAAGTTGAAAATACACTGGCACAGAAAATCTTGTCAGGCGCGTTCCAACCGGGCGATACGATTGTTGTTCAAGCGGAAGGAGATCACCTAAGTTTTGACAAGATGAAACTCAATTAAAAGGTACAAATTAGCCACGTTCAGTTGTAAAAACAGAAACCCGGTTTAGGCCGGGTTTTTTTATTTTACGCTTTTCGTGATTTTCGTTTAAATACGTAAAGTTGATTGCATTTCATCATTTTCACCCACTAATATGACGCCCGCACGCATCCAACGAGATGGCTGTGTTCTGTAAAACAAAAACAATATCGCGCGTTCATCAAGAATGAATGGCAACAGGAAATTATGATTATGATGGAATTTAAACTGCTTAGGCAGATCAAAAAAGAACCTTATAGTTTATATAAACATACTGGTGACATCACTGTTCGAGAACTCAAACGCATGTATGGTATTTATCAAAAGTATTATGCCAATACCCGTTATGAAATTTTTGAACGCGACTTCTTAGAAAAAACCGGTGTTTTTTTTATTATTGAACCGAAAAATAATCAAATTGTCGGATTTTCGACGGTTATGGAACGTGACTTTGTTGTTGATGGTAAAGCCCGACATGCTTTTTTCAGTGGAGATACCATTATTGAGAAAGAGTATTGGGGAAATCGTGCATTAACTAGAGCAATGTTCCGTTATATTATTAGTTTTAAATTTCGTCATCCAAGAACACCTATATATTGGATTTTAATCTCTAAAGGCTTTAAAACTTATCTGCTCTTAGCCAATAACTACTACAGCTACTATCCACATTATGGTGAGAAAAATGCCCATCTCAAAGACTTTGTCGAATCGTACTGTAAAGAATATTACTCAGAATACTATAACCATGAAACAGGTCTTCTGAATTTTGGCGAAGACTACCAGCCACTCAAAGCAGATGTTGCGCCAATCACCCATGAGATGCGCGAAAACAATACCAAGATTGCTTTTTTTGAAGATAAGAACCCAACGTGGGTCGATGGAACTGAACTACCGTGCATTGGTGAATTACGTTGGAGCGATTTATACCGTTATGTAAATCGATTCTTAACCAAGACCACCAGTGTGAGTAAACATGACAGCAAGTTACGTTATAAGTCACGTACATTGCATATTGCGACAGGTTCAGACTCGAAGGTGGCCTAATGGGATTGCTTCTCACTACAGCACATCAAGTTTTGAATATTGCCTGCCGTAAAGCATTTCAACGCTATACACAGCAGGCAAATCAGCTGGAAAATGTGCAACGTAAAAAATTAAGCTATTTTTTAAAGAAGCACATTTCACAAAATTTAAGCTATGAGCAATTTGCCAAAAAATATCCGCTATCGCGTTATAGCAATTGGAAAAGCCAAATTGAACAATCCAGACAAAGTGGCAAAAATTGTTTGGGGCCTGAAAAAATTGTCCGTTTTCAACCCACCAGTGGGTCGAGTGAAGCAATTAAATTCATTCCCTATACTCAGGCTTTTTTAGATGAATTGGATGAAGCTATTGGGTTATGGCTCACCAATTTATACCGAACTCATCCACAACTGAAGAATTCAACGCATTATTGGTCGGTTTCATGGTTGCCTGAAAGCCAGCGAAAGCTTTTAGAAAATAGTAATTTGAATGATGATAGTGCGCTCCTTAATCTGTCGAAGCGAGTGTTGAGTAAAATTACCCAGTCGGTACCGACTGAAATTGCGATGGCGAATTCAGCCGAAGATGCCATGTTTGCAACCGCGGTGTATCTCGTTGCAGATAAGCATTTAGGCATGATTTCGGTATGGAGTCCTACATTTGCTTTGCAATTGTTGGATATCATTCAAGAACATCAAGCTGAAATTGTGCAGGTCTTAAAAACTGGACAATGGCAACGTGAGGGATTGAGTTTTCTGCAAGTTCCTAAATCTTGTCAACAATGCTATCGCTTACAAGACTTGGATTTGACCCAAGCATCGGCGTGGAAAAAACTGTGGCCTAAACTCAGTCTGGTTTCGAGTTGGGATACAGCGAGCGCAGAGCAATGGGCAGTACAGCTACAGCAACGAATTGCAGGGGTGGCATTTGAGGGTAAAGGTTTATGGGCAACTGAAGGCGTAGTGACGATTCCATTTGCAGAGTGTTTTACCTTAAGTTATCAGTCACATTTTTATGAATTTATTTTGCAAGACAGCCAAAAAGTGGTGCCATCATGGCAACTGAAAATAGGTGATATTGTTAGTCCTGTGATCACGACAGGTTCAGGATTAATTCGTTATGTGATTGATGATGAATTAGAAGTCACCGACTTTTATCAGCAAGTGCCATGTTTTAAATTTTTAGGTCGAAAAATGACGGTTGATTTGGTCGGAGAAAAGCTCGACCACAATGCTGCAGTTAAAGTCCTTGCAGAGTTTAAACAAGCGGATTATTTGCCGATTAGTATCTTGGGTATCGAACAATGTTCGGTTAAAAAACCGCACTATATTTTACTCAGTGAAGGCAATGTAGACAAACAACCATCCGCTCAAGCACTAGACCGTTTGCTTAAACATAATTTTCATTATGAATTGGCACGAGATCTAGGGCAGTTGGATGAACCTGAAGTGGTACATGTACAAGATGCTTGGGACTACTACAAAACACTAGCCATGAACAATGGCATGATTGAAGGGAATATTAAGCCTGAACCACTTAAAAAAATGAAAACAAAAATAATTGAGTATTAATATGGATATCGATGTGTTAGATGCACCGTTCGACGAAACGGTGCTATATCATTCAAAGAACGAGACTAAGTTTGCGGTTCGAAACGCGACGGTAGAAGATGATGTGCAACTAATGAAAATTAGTGCAGAGACTATGCCAAGCAATGGCATCACATTATCTTATGCGCGTCACCCCAGTTATTTTGATGCCAGCCACGCACAGTATAATCGTCCAGATTTAAAAGTGGTTGTCCCTGTGGAAGATCCATCTATCGTGATTGCGATGATGAATTTGGGATGGCGTTATTGTTATATCAATGGTCAGCCTGACCTGATGCGTTATGTCGCCGATTTAAGAATGAATCCAGCGTATCGTGGTGCTAAAGTCATGCGCTTATTGATGGACTATCTCCATGATGAAATACCACAAGACACGATTTTTGAAAGTGTGGTTTTAAACGACAATATTGTCGCTGCCAGTATTTTACATCATGAAAGATCTGGATTTCCGCTGCCATATTTTTATGATGAAATTCGAACCTTTACCGTTTCACAGGCAGTGAAACCAAAAACTTTCAATCAATATCAATTTAAAACCCTGACTGCTGAACGTGTAGATGAAGCGAATGATTTCATTTTAAAAATGAAAGACCATTATAATTTTTTACCTAGCTATGATTTTAATGCTTTGGTAGATGGTCAAAATCCATTTTGGGCATGCTTAAATCTAGATGACTTCTATTTGATTTACGATCAGCACAATCAGTTGGTTGGACTTTATGGCTTATGGAATCAAAAAAGTTTTAAACAAACTCGAGTGATCGATTATTCAAGGTCATTAAAGTTGATGAAACCTTTTTATAATGCCTATGCCAGTGTGCGTGGTGTTTTATCACTGCCAAAAATTCATGGAACCTTTGATTATTTAATGCTGCATAGTCCACTATGTCATCCTGAACATCTGGACGTATTTGCAAGTTTGATTTTTCATGCAAAACAGCAGACAAAGCAACGTGGTAAAGAAACCTATTGTATTACTTTGGCAGAGAAGGACCCACGTATTGAGTGGATGAAAAATACGACCTCACATGTGTTAAAAGCCAAGCACTATTTTCATAGTTTTAAAGCCAATCCATACGCTGCTTTTGATCGTAAACGTATTAGTTATTTTGAAGTTGGGCGTATATAGAGGAAGTGATAACGATCAAAAAATCAATTAAAACTGCCAAATCAATCATTTAAAATCATTCTAATTGTGTACTTATGTAACTGAGTTCTTCAGTATACTGCGCAAAGAATAATCAGAATGAGAAAGACATGTCGAAGTTGATGTGGGGAATTGGCAGTTTAGCGGTGCTTTCAGCAGCAGTGGTGGGAGGGAATTTATATGCAGATAAATCTCTTGCCCAATTTTATACACAGAATAATTGGTCCGCAGCTGTACAAGATGTTGATGTAAAGTACAGCAATTATCAAATGGGCTTGATGGGTGGAACAGTCGATTGGGTATTAACCCTGAAAACAGACCCGTGTAAACCGAAAGAAGTGATCGTGTTGAAGGGTACAGATCAGATTCAACGTGGGTTGAAAGGCTATAATATCAACTCGAATTTTAAGATTGTTCAACAACAAAGTACGTCCGAATATGCCAAGCTTTTTGGCACGGACTTAACGGCAAAAACGTTGGTCAATTGGATTGGTCAAAGTAAAACAGATTTACAGATTCCTGCATTTAAAACGACTGCACAAGGTGCAACAGTACAAGCTGATGCAAGCCAATTGCAAATTCGGATCAGTAGTTTACCGGGGCAAGTCACTAAGGTATCTGAGCTTTCAATCCATTTACCTGTGGTTCGGTTGAGTGAAGGTCCAATGCAAACCATGGTGCAAAATTTTTCGATGAAGACCAATCAAGGTCTAAATCAGAAAAATCTTGAAAATGGCTTTGTTGAAATCCAAGCGGGTTCTATCAAACGTTTAGATCAAAAGTTCTCAGGCGGCATGCGTGGTATGCAACTGCGTTGGGAGACCGAACTAAATAAACATGATGTGGACTTTGAAGGCTACTTAAAAGCTGATGAGATGGATTTCCCAGGTTCACCAGTCACCAAAGATTTCGCACTAAATTTGGCATTACATAAAGTCAATCTAGATAAAGTTCGTGCATTTAGTGAACTTTTGCATCAGGTGGAAAATTCATGCGATGCAGTGAGTGAATCAAGTGAAGAAATGACTCAAGCTTTCTTAGCTATCGCAAGCCAAGGTTTTGATTTTGAGTCTAAAGATAACTCGATCAGTATTGGTGGAGGTAAAGCCTCTGCAAATGTCGTGGGGAAAGTCATGCCGGGTCACCATGCCTCAATGGAGTCTTTTATTAAAATGGTGCCGAGCTTACTGGATTTTCAAGCAGACTTAAGTTTTGATAAAAATATGATGACTGCAATCATGAATAACTTTTTGCAATTACAGGGCAAAAGTTTGTCAGGACAGGAAGCTGAAGCCATGTTTGCTGGTTTTGAAACATCCGGGCAAGGCAAGCGCGATGGCGATAACATGGTCATGAGTATGCAATATAAGTTCGGTCAAAAGCTTTTTGGTCAAGCCATACAAAAGAAATAAGCAACCAGTAGTGAGTAGTTAAGTTTAAAAAATATAAAACCGTCATAGATTGGCGGTTTTGTATTTTTGGCTACAGAATTATGATTTTCAGTTTATCGGAACACAGCGGCCTAGCCATTGTTGAACAGTTGAAAAGTTGCTAGCGTCAATGGGCAACTAGCCAATGAAAACAACAATAGGAAAGACACCATGTCACACGATTATTTTTTTAGACGGAAACTTGTTCATTCATCCATGCCTAAATGTTCTTGGGTAAAACACAGTCTTATTAGTAGCATTTTTCTGATCGCTGTTCAGTCTACAGTTTTGGCGGGTACTTCAATTTCAGATCAACGTTTGTCGAATGAAACGCAAGGTAAAAAACAATTTAGTTAAGAAACCTTAGATATTATTGAGAGTGAAGCAGCTAAACCCAAAGAAGAGCAGCAGAACAATTCAAATCATAAATCTAATCGTAATAATAAGATCATTCAGGAGGCCCAGCTTGAAGGTTCAACTATGAGTGATTATTTGCTTCAAAAGAAAAGGGCAGCGGATCAGGTCGGGTTAATACAATCTCCAGAAGTAGCACCGATTAACCGTATCGTGCTGCAAGAGCGACACGAAAATATTCGAGTAACGTATCCAGATGGCGTCGTGGTTGAAATGAAGCACTGACGTGCTTCATTTCATAGATCAGGAATTTCTAAAGTTAAACCTTAGATTTGTGGATGGGTAATTTTCCATGCACGGTGAATTTTGGTATTACGTTTAAAGTCTAGGCCAATGGTTTCATTGCTGATTTCTTCAACGTCAAACATTGCCATGATTACATCATCCATCTCAAAACCACGGTAGTTGTTTGAGAAGTAAAGCGTACCGTCAGTGGTTAAACGGTTCATGGCACGTTTAAGCAAAGACATATGGTCGCGTTGGACATCAAACGTACCATAGAACTTTTTAGAGTTTGAGAAGGTTGGTGGGTCAATAAAGATCAGGTCATATTGCTCGTGACCTTCTTTTAACCATTCAAAACAGTCGCTAGAGAAGAACTGATGTTGTTCATCTGCATGATCTACAGTCAAACCATTCAGTACAAAGTTCTCTTTAGACCAGTTTAGGTAGGTATTTGACAAATCGACACTGGTCGTACTTGCTGCACCGCCAAGTGCTGCATGTAAGCTCGCTGTAGAGGTATAGCTGTATAAGTTCAGGAAGTGTTTACCTTTGGCTTCTTTGGCAATCCGTAGACGCATTTGACGATGGTCAAGGAACAGACCTGTATCGAGGTAGTCTGTTAGGTTCACCAAAATCTTTGCTTTGCCTTCTTGAACGATAAAACGTTTAGACGCAGTACTTTGTTTGGTGTACTGATTTTTACCTTCTTGGCGGGCACGTGTTTTAATGAAAATCGCATCACGACCTAAGCCTGTCACTGCACGAATCGCTTGCAGTGCTAAGTTAAAGCGTTTTTTGGCTTTCTCAGGGTCAATTTTTTTCGGTGGTGCGTATTCTTGTACGTGTAAACGATCACCATATAAATCTACTGCGACATTAAAGTCTGGTAAATCGGCATCATATAAACGTAGACAGAAAATATTTTCTTTAACTGCCCATTTTTTAAGATTCTGCATGTTTTTTTGCAGACGGTTAGTAAAGTCTTCTGCACCTTCAATTCTTTCAAATTGTTGAGGTTCCCAATGCTCGAGGAAAGGCTTTTGAACTGCCGCAGGTTTGACTGTACCAAAACGGACGTAAATTGGCAGCTTACCATTCATCAAACGTAAAATTTGTGGATCATTAAAGGCAAGGACATCGGCCTGTTCAACTTGTGCTGCAATAATCGCAGCAGGCTGATTCGGGAAGTTCTTTTGTAATAGTGCCGATAAACCTAAATACAGTGCGCGGTTAGAGGCTTTATCACCTAAACGCTCGCCGTATGGCGGGTTAGTGACAACAAAGCTTTTCTTACCTGTTGCTTGGAAATCTGGCCAGTCTGCAAGTGTACGTTCTTCAATTTTAATTTGATCAAGTACAGATTCGAAACCTGCCGCGATAATATTTTGTTTAGTCGCTTTTACCGCTTCCCAGTCGGCATCAAATGCATAGAATTGTGGGAGAGGGTTTTCAAGTGCAGCTTTATGACGTTCAGCAGCTTCGCCTTTGATCGACATCCAAAGTTCATGGTCATGACCATTCCAACCATTAAAACCAAAACGACGAACAAGGCCTGGCGCGCGGTCAGTCAAAATCATTAAAGATTCAATGATAAATGTCCCTGAACCACACATTGGGTCCAAGATAATATCGGGTTGATGCTGTTTAAGTTTTGCTTTCTGTAAGATGGCAGCCGCTAAGTTTTCTTTAATCGGTGCATCTGTCATGTAGCGACGGTAGCCGCGTTTATGCAGAGAGTCACCTGATAAATCTAAGCAATAAGTATGTTCAGTTTTGCCAGCTAATACATACAATGTAATTTCAGGTTGCTTAATGTCAATGCTAGGACGTTTGCCCACAGCTTCCATAAAGGAATCGACCACACCATCTTTGACACGTAAAGTAGCGAACTGAGAATTGACTTTAATGTCACGTTCGATGTGTAAACGAACAGCAAATGTACTTTGTGGTGCAAAAATAAGTGACCAGTCAAAGTTTATTGCACCTTCATAGAGCTCTTCCGCTACATCACGTGCATCATGCGTGAACTCTAATTCATGTGTATGAATCGGGGTGAGTACACGAGAAGCCAAACGTGACCACATGCAAATACGGTATGCATCTTCAAGTGTGCCTTTGAATACAAGACGACCCGGGAATTGTTCAATATTTTGAACACCTAAACCTTCAATTTCCTCGCGGAGTAAGGTTTCCAGTCCATCTGCACAGGTAACCCAATATGTAGAAAGACGCGGTTTCGAATTCATGTAAATTTCCAAAGGCAAAAAAGCAATCGCATATTTTAACGTATTTTCGTGGATTTGGGCGGACGATATTGCGCTGAAACGGGAGAAATATCGGTAGATTTGAATGACTTTACCAAATTTATTCTGCGTACATTGTGAGAAATATCACTTAATGGTACAAAAATTGCTATAACCCTGATCAAAATTCGATCTTTATAATATTGATATCATTAGGGGTATTTATGACAGGGCTGGCAATCAATAGTCAATCAAACGCATTTTCAATTGCAACTTTAATCTACGCGCGCTTACGTCGTGTGTCAGGACGGGTTATTGACGCATTATATGTGGTTGAAAATGTCGAATATGCACGCTTTGTTTCTAACTTGGCTTTGGCAACGGCTGATCCTGAATTATCTCGTTTGGTTGCGCGGCTTTACAGCGAGTTGAATTTGCATGAAGCTGCCGTTTCTGAAGCAGAGGAACTGACGGACAGTTCAGTACAGCCTGAAACGGCAGAAATTTTAATGAGCGAACCGACTGCGGAAGATATTTATAAAGCGCAGGTTGCACATCGTTATATCGGCGCATTGCGTTAATTCAATCCTGCTGTGAGCAGTAGGCATATATTTCCTGCTGCACACCGCCTGAAGTATCAACCATCTTTCCATGTTTCAAGAGCTGTTGAACTGTGCAGAAGGCGGTTGTTCATAGCTGAACTTTATCTGTTTGAAAGTATTCAATTCAATCAAAAATAAGGACGGATGGAAGTCCTGTTTGAAGGCTTTTTGAAAGGGGAAAGGTGAAGTTTAATTTAAACCGTTTAATTTATCTAATTGAAATGATAGATAGGAATTTGAAAATTCATTTTGAATAACATCATGCGTTTGCATTGAACGTTGAAAACTTCAACTGCCATTTGCCAAGATTCTCTGTATAATGCGTTAACTTAACGATAAGGAATCTCTCATGCACTTGGCGGCATTGCATACACCGAGCCAGATTCAACTCAACCAAGATGGTAACTTAAAACATTTCCTCACCATCGAAGGCCTTTCTAAAGAAACTCTCACAAAAATATTGGACACTGCACAGTCCTTTTTTAATGACCAAAATCAGCTGATTACCAATAACCTTTTAGAAGGCCGTACGGTGATGAACCTGTTTTTTGAAAACTCAACACGTACCCGTACCACTTTTGAAGCGGCAGCAAAACGTCTGTCTGCAAACGTATTGAACATTGATATTGCACGTTCAAGTACATCAAAAGGCGAGACACTGCGTGATACCTTGTGGAATTTAGAAGCGATGGCGACCGACATTTTTGTGGTTCGTCATTCATCGTCAGGCGCGCCGCACTTTATTGCCAAAGATGTTTGTCCGCATGTGGCAATCATCAATGCAGGCGATGGCCGTCATGCGCATCCTACGCAAGCCATGTTGGATATGTTGACGATTCGCCGTGAAACCAAAAAGAATTTTGAAGACATTTCCATTGCCATTATTGGCGATATTAAGCATTCGCGTGTTGCCCGTTCAGATGTCGCTGCATTACAAACATTGGGCTGTAAAGATATTCGTGTCATTGCGCCTAATACTTTGCTGCCTTACGGTTTTGATGATTATGGCGAAGGCATTCGTCTGTTCAACAACATGGAAGCCGGTATTCAAGACTGCGACGTGATTATTACTTTACGTATTCAAAATGAACGTATTGATTCTCCTGCGCTGTCATCTCAAGCCGAATTCTACAAAATGTACGGTTTGAATAAAGAGCGCTTGGCTTTGGCAAAACCTGACTGCATCGTGATGCATCCGGGACCAATGAACCGTGGTGTTGAAATTGACTCAAGTATTGCCGATGGCACTCAGTCAGTGATTTTACATCAGGTAACCAATGGTATTGCGGTGCGTATGGCGGTACTGGCTTTGGCAATGCAAGGTCAGTTGCAAGAAAAAGGTTTAATTGAAGCGATTGCGGTTTAAAGGATAGTCATGAGTATTGTTAAAGTTGAAAATGTACGTGTCTTAGATCCAATCAATCAAACTGACAGCGTACAGACGGTTTATATTGAAAATGGCCGATTGGTTGCCGAAAGCAATGCCGCTGAAACCATTGATGGACAAGGCAAATGGCTGATGCCAAGTATGGTTGACCTTTGCGCGCGTTTACGAGAGCCGGGTCAGCAGCAGCACGGCACTTTAAAGTCAGAAGGTAAGGCTGCACGTGCGAATGGTATTTTGCATGTGTTTACCCCGCCTGACTCAAAACCGATTGTGCAGGACAATGGCGCATTGATTCATGGCCTAGTGGAAAAAGCCATGCTAGACGGCGGCATTTATCTGCAGGTGATTGGTGCGCAAACTCAAGGCTTGTTAGGCAAGCAGCCGGCGAATATGGCAGGTTTGAAAAAAGGCGGCTGTACAGCAGTATCGAATGCCAATGCGCCATTTATGGACGATGATGTGGTGATTCGTACTTTGGAATATGCTGCGGGTCTGAACATGACCGTTGTGTTCTATGCCGAAGAACCGCAAATTGCCAAAGATGGTTGTGTGCATGAAGGCTTTGTCGCATCTCGTCAAGGTTTACCGATGATCCCTGCATTAGCGGAAACCGTAGCCATTGCAAAATATTTATTGATGATTGAAGCTACTAAAGTGCGTGCGCACTTTGGTCTGTTGTCATCAGGCGCATCTGTCGAATTAATTAAACATGCTAAAGCGAAAGGCTTGCCTGTGACTTGCGATGTAGCCATGCACCAATTACATTTAACTGATCAGTTGATTGATGGCTTTAACTCACTTGCACATGTTCGTCCGCCGCTGCGTTCTGAGCAAGATAAAGACTTGCTCCGCCAAGCAGTGAAAGACGGTGTGATTGATGCAATTTGTACGCATCATGAGCCGCTGAGCAGCTCAGCGAAAATGGCGCCATTTGCTGAAACACAGCCCGGTTTTACTGCATTTGATACCTATGTACCTTTTGGTATTCAATTGATTCAAGAAGGCCTATTAAGCCCACTGGAATGGGTTGAGAAAGTCACACTCGCACCTGCTAAAGTAGCCAATATGCAACAACGTTGGGCAGATGAAGCGGGTTGGGTACTTGTTGATCCAGAGCTTGAATGGACCATCAATAAAGACACGATTGTGTCAAATGGTAAGAACACACCATTAATTCAGCACACCGTTAAAGGTAAAGTGCTTCAAGCTTTTTATGCTGTTTAAGCTAGAGCCCAGCATTAAAATCAGTTGAGTTCTAATATTTTAATCAGACATCAAAAAAGTCAGCTTCGGCTGGCTTTTTTTATAATAATTAAAGAGAATAGATTGCAAATAGAAGAAGAGTTGAAAATCTTGACAAGTCCGAACAAATTATTACATTTGATCAAAAAATAAGCATATAAACTAAAGTACACATGAAAATAATGACAACTGCATGGAGTACAAATATGAATATAGACTTATTAGCGCTGATTAAGCAGCACGTCTCCTCGATTGTGCTGGACGGTGATACACAACACTTAACTGAAAAAAATTCAGCCATTAGTCAATTTATTCCATTCCTGTTAAATATTTTTCGATCCAAACCTGAATTTATTGATGCCTTTCAAAAACAGTTAAACCCTCGTATTAGTGATATATTTTCGGCAAATCCCACATTAAAAGATCAATTTTTGCAACATCTCGGTGGCGGTACGGCCCCAACGTCAGAAATAGAGCAAACCTTAAACCACTCTATAGCTCCAACTTTAGGGGCACTTGAAAATGAAGCGGGTTCATCTGATCCCGTCGCAATCACGCATTTACTTGATAATCATGCAGATAGCATTTTGGCGGCACTACCACAATGGGCAGTGCCTTTACTCGCAGGTTTAGGGGTAAACACTGCAGCTGGCCGTACATTACACCAAGCGCCTGTTGTTGAACCAACACCTGTTATCGTTGAAGAAAAACGCTCGAATTGGTTATTGCCAATTATTGCGCTGCTTATATTATTGGGTCTGATCGCATTTTGGTTTAAGTCTTGTACTAATAAAGAAGAACCAACCACCTCTGCAACAACGGTTGCACAGCCTGCTGCATCTCAGCCAGCACATTTGCAATTTAGCACCGGTACAGATGGGCAGTTAACCAACTGTCAAATTCAAACTGGTGATTCAAATTATCTTGAAATTTTGCAGCAACAAGTCAAACAGATCTTTAACTTTAATACGGGTTGTGGTGCTTCATCTGATGCCAGTTACCATACGCAATTTATTGATCAAGATACCATTCCAACGGTTCTGCAAAAACTTAAAGGTGTGCCAAATACCACTTTAACCTGGACAGAAAATCAGTTATCGATTTTGTCGCAAAATCCTGCGGATGCTCAAAACCTTGCCAATCAAATTAAGCCTTTAGCAAAAAATATGACGGTATTGGTTCAAGAAGGCGTGAGCGAACAAACAGCAGTAGATAACAGTATTACTGATGCACAAAAAGCATTAGCGAGCATTAACCCTGAACAAGTTCGTGCGCTAGATGTTGCGACTGCGCTGAACTTACAAATTATTAATTTTGCGACAGGTTCATCTGATATTCCTGACGTGAATAAATCGATTTTAGATCAGGCGGCAGCATTGCTGCAGCGCGCTACAGAAGTACATCTGACTGTACAAGGTCATACCGACGCTGTGGGTAATGCGGAAGCGAATAAAGCTTTATCGCAAGAGCGTGCACAAGCTGTGGTGGATTATTTGGTGTCGAAAGGCGTAGATCCTGCACAGCTTCAAGCGGTGGGCTATGGTCAAGAAAAACCTGTGGCGGATAACAGCACCAAAGAAGGTCAATTCAAAAACCGTCGTATTGAGTTTGAAGTTTTAAATACCGAGAATGGCAAAGTACGAGATGTTACCAGTGAAGGCGTGACTGAAAAGACCAATTAAAACCGTACTAAATTAGATGATATATAAAAATCCCTGCACATGCGGGGATTTTTCTCGTCAAAGCGCTGTAATTTTGAGTAAAATACGCCCGAAGAATAAAATCATAATGGTAATTATACAATGAAAAAAATAGTCATCACGAGCCTCATGTTGTCTGCGGCATTGATATCCGGCTGTGATAATTTTAAAAATAAAAAAGATACTGAAGCCAAAACGGAAGTGCCTGCTTTGGAAGATTGGAGTTGTACTGCACAAGCCAATATTGACCAATTGCAAGATCATTTAAAAAACGAATATTTCAAAGAATTAAACAAAGAAATACGTCAGTCCGATTATGAAGCCGATCAGCAACTTATGGATCTGATTGTAAAAAATCTAAAATTTAAAATTCAAAATGTCACGACTTTAACTGAAGATCCTAATAAAGCCAAAACATTGGAATGTAGCAGCCAACTGTTGGTGGTTTTCCCGAAAGGATTACAAAAGCGTGCTGAAAACGCCTTTGCTGAACGACCATGTGACGAAGGCTGTGAAGAACGTGGTAATTATACTTTGAATGATTCACTCGAAGATGGTGAGTCAGGCTTAAGCATGGACAATGATCAGCTTAAAGGGAACTTTAGCTATAGCATCACTAAAACGGACAAAGATGGTTTGAGCCTAAGTGTACCGAGTCAAAATGACGTAATTGATAGCGTTGTCACAGTGACACGTCATGCGGTGCTATATGCGGCATATAGTGCTCAAAATAAGCGAGACGAAGAATCCTATCAGCAAGGGATGGAGAGTCAATCTCAACAAATGAGCCTTGCACAAAAGGCGATGGATATTCGTAAGAAAGAGCTAGATCAGGATAATGGCAAAGTGGTGGACCGTCTCAATCAGACTTGGGATCGTTTTAGTGATGAACAAAAGGCGCAGTTACAGCAAGATCAAGCAGACTGGTTTGAAAAGCGTGATATCGACTGTAAAGTGCTTGCACAAAAAAGTGTTTATTCATTAAATGAAAGTGAAAAAGAGACTTATCAAAAGCATTCGCAATACTGGGATGATGCGATGAATACGCAAAATCAAGAGTTGCAATATACCAAATGTTTTAATCAGAAAACTACAGAACGAATTGTGTATTTAAATAACGTGTTTAATTGATCTAAAAGAAGAAAAGCCCTCAATGGAGGGCTTATTTTTGAATCTTAGTTTATTGCTTGATGATCAAAACAGGAATTGGGCACTGCGTTAAAATATTTTGTGCTACGCTGCCCAGCATGGCTTTTTTTAAACCTGTGCGTCCATGTGAACCCATGATGATTAAATCTGCAGAGATTTCATCAGCCACTTGTAAAATCCCTTCTGTTGGCGATACACCATGAATCAAACGGGTTTTAACTTCGATACCATCACGTACAAAGGTTTGTTTGATATCTTCTAAACGCAGCTGAGCACTTTTTTCAGCTTGCATAAAATATTCAGTGATTGCAGGTGCAACAGCATAGAAATCGACACCAACGAATGGATCAACAGCAACAACGCTGACAATGGTCACTTGTGCATTTTGACTTTTAGCCAAGCTGAGGGCATGTTCAACAGCAGAATATGAAATTGGAGATTCATCCACAGGGACTAAAATTTGTTGATATTGACTCATATCTGCTTCCTTAATATTTTAAATGTTATCAATCTAATCTTGCGCTATTCACGATATTGTATGAATTAGACAAAAGAGTAAGCTTTTTGGTGAAGGGTGTGCTGAATACAAAAAAGCCCACATCATGTGGGCTTAGTCATCTTAAGCTTTTACAACCAACACGGGTAATTCAGTATTGCTGAGTACATCTTGTGCGAAACTACCGAGTAGCATTTTCTTAAATCCTTTGCGACCATGTGAACCCATCACGATCAAATCGGCTTTCACTTCATTGGCTGCTTCTACTACACCTTCAGCAGAAACTTGGCCTTTAATAATCTTACTTTGTGCTTCTACACCCACTTCAGTTGTAATTTGCACAGCTTCTTTTAATGCAGATTCTGCATTTGCGTAAGCTTGTACGAAATATTCTTTCATGATTGATGAAGAATAATAGAAGTCTGCATCGGTAAATGGGTCTTCAGCAACAAGGCTGATTAAAGTGAGTTGGCTGTTAAACGCCTTGGCAATAATTGCAGCTTTTTTAACTGCAGAAAACGAGATTTCTGAACCATCGACAGGTACTAAAATGTTTTGATATGACATGGAACAATCTCCTGTAATTTTGCTTTTAAACCCTATAGATTATTGATAACACATTGTCGTGAATGGTTCAATTTATTAATCTAAAAAATATTGTAAATTCATAAAATTACATAAATTAATGTCGATAAGTCGTCAAATAAATCTGAGCGAAAAACTCGGACTTTGCTCAAAAAATATTAAAATAAAATCGACTAATTTTCTCGGATTTTGAGCCTAAAAGATCAATATGAACTTTATAAAAATAAGCCTAAACTATATACAGATTTTAAATCTAAGATTTATAACAGAATTGATGCGATTGGATAGTTAGAAATGTCATATAAAGTAGGGTTGGTTGTACTCAGTATTTGTTCAGTGTTGCATTTGTCTGGTTGTCAAAACACGCAAAGCAGTACCAGAGTGATTGCAGGTGCTTTTAACTTATCGACACAAGTTCAAAAGACCTTTATCAACTTACATGCACCTGACAATGTTATTGTGCAGTCAAATATTCAATATCTACAAAATCTAAATTTAAACTTGGATATCTATCAACCTGAAACAAGTATGGCGATTGCACCCAGACCAACGATTGTTTGGATCCACGGTGGCGGTTGGGTCTCAGGTTCAAAAGAGCATGCAGGTGGATATTTTAAACGGCTCGCAGCCCAAGGCTATAATGTGGTTTCGGTTCAATATCAGTTTGCACCTGAAGCCATTTATCCCACACAGCTCAACCAAATTGATGCAGCATTGAGGTTTTTAAATCTACATGCGGCACAATATGGCATTGATTCGCAAAATATGTATTTGGCAGGGGATTCTGCAGGTGCAAATATGGCCAGTCATTATGCCGCCTTGGTTACGAATCCAGATTTTGCGCAAGCGTCAAAGATTCAGCCTGTATTAAAGCCTTCACAGCTTAAAGGGCTGATTTTACATTGTGGTATTTATGATTTAAACAGCTTTGTAAATACTGCACCCAACGAGATTGGACTGATCGAGTGGGGCGTCTATAACTTGGTTCAGGCCTATACCGGAGACAAAAAAGATGATGCCGAGTTTTTAACGCGTATTTCAACGGCCTCAAATATTAATTCAAATTATCCACCAGTATTTATCAGCGGTGGTAATAAAGATTTTTTAACCAAAACTCAATCTGAGCCTTTTGTAGAAAAATTGAAGGCAAATAATGTACCTGTGACAGCGGTATTTTATCCAGATTCGAAAGAATTTTTGGTACATGAATATCAATTTATGATGAGTAAAAAGGCCAGTCAGCAGACCTTTGATCGTACTTTAGAATTTTTGCAACAACACACACAGACCGTCAAAAATTAAAAACAGACTTAAAAGGCTTGCAGAATAATCTTTAACTTAATAACATACCTACCAGTTGGTATGTTTGTTTTGGAATGATTAATGAATTCGGTAACATTGGCCTATGGCTTACTGTCATTAGCGATTATCTCAGAAGTAATTGGTTCGACATTTTTGGTGAAGTCAGAAGGCTTTACCAAACTTGCGCCTTCATTGGCTGTCGCAGTTTTATTCTGTTTGGCATTTTATTTATTGTCTCAGGTGATTAAAGTCATACCACTTGGTATTGCTTATGCCATTTGGGCAGGTGTTGGTATTGTTTTAACTGCACTAATTGGCTACTTTATCTTTCGTCAAAGTTTAGACCTCCCAGCCATGTTAGGGATAGGCCTGATTGTTTCAGGTGTGGTCGTGATCAACCTGTTTTCAACTTCAGCTGGACACTAATATGGATAATCCGCATCAGCGTAAGAAAGAGCCTCAACTGATACGCCAAAGTATTTTGCAGCATGCAATCCGTCTTGCTGCTGATAAAGGTGTTAATGGGGTGTCGATTCAAGCCGTTGCGGATTTAGTTGGGGTTACAAAAGGTGGTGTATTTCATCATTTTTCAAATAAGCAAAAGCTCTTAGAGTCCATGATTGTGATGCTTTTGGCTCAATTAGACGAGGTCGTTGATCGTTTAATTGAGGAAGACTCTGAGCCATACGGTCGTTTTACCCGTGCCTATATTGAAATTACCTTAGAAAAACAAATCATGGGTTTGCAACAGTCATGGTCCGCGATTTCGATGACCATGCTGACCGATAAAACTTTTAATGAATATTGGATCGAATGGATGAACTCACGTTTAGAACGACATCATCAGACCGATTCGGATATAAAACTCAAAATTGTTCGTTATGCAGCTGATGGTATTTGGCTCACCGCTTTTACAGAAGTGGAAGACGAAAGTGAAACCCAATTATTAAAACAAGAACTGATCGCCCGAACGTATCGAGCGAAATAGATTAAATAACTGATGTTATAAACGTAAAAGTAATTACGCATTTTTAAAATGATTTTTAAGTCTATTCGACGGAGTCTTACATCTAGGGATTGAATAGATGGATTAGCCTTCGGCTGGAGGTACTCTTACGAAACGTTGTTTCTCATTCGGCAAAATGAGAAGCGCGCTTCGTAAGGAAACCATCTTGCGGAGCATTGCTCCCCACCGCAAAACTCGTTCACTAGTGTCTAATTATTCAAAATATCGCAAAAATATTTTTGATTAGAAGTAGTCCTATCTCAAACACTTGCGGATGACGTTACCGTGTATCATTCTTTTATTTGAAGCAAATTATTTAACTGAGGACTTAATTTCTTTTATATTTGAAAATAGCATGCACGACTAAACCAAAGACCAAACCCCAAAATGCAGAGCCAATACCAAAAAACTGTACGCCCGATGCACTAAACAAGAAGGTGAGTAGAGCGGCTTCACGTTCGCTAGCTTCTTGGAAAGCAATGACGATGTTGTGTCCAATGGTGCCAAGTAGGGCAATCCCTGCTAAAGCGGTAATAAACACCAGTGGAAAAGCGGTTAAGAAACTCACCAAAGTGGCTGCAAACAGGCCCATCAAAATATAAAAAAAGCCACAGGTCATACCTGCGATATAACGTTTTTTCTCATCGGGGTGGGCTTGGTCATCTAAACTGATGGCCGCACTAATCGCAGCAATATTGACACTAAAACATCCAAATGGCGCGAGTAGCGTTTGGGCTGTCCCAGTCCAACCAATTAGTTGATTAACGTGGGGTTGATAACCATAACTTTTAATCATAGCTAAACCCGGTAAATACTGAGAGGCCATATTGATTACAAAGAGTGGTAACGCCAAACCCAGTATTGCTGAGATCGAAAATTCAGGTGTAACCCAAACCGGCTGTGCGAGTTCTAAATTAAGCGCCGGTAATTGAAAGCCAAGTAATAATGGACAAAGCATGATGCCAATAATCACTGTGATGACAATGCTATAACGCGGTAATAATCGTTTACTGAGGACATAAGCCGCCAGTAAACCAAGAACGAATGCCCATTCATTTTGTAAACTGACAAATAACTCAATGCCAAATTTTAGGAGTACGCCTGCTAACATTGCACTGGTTAGACTTTGCGGGATATAACGCAGTATTTTTTCAAAAATGCCTAAAAATCCGAGTACTGCTGTCAATAAGCCACAGACCAAGAATGCGCCTAGAGCGGCATTCATGCTGTAACCATTTGCAGTCGCTAAAATCAGTGCCAGTCCTGCAGTGGACCATGAAGTCGCAACGGGATATTTAAATTTCCAAGACAGAATCAGCCCGCATAAGCCGATACCCAAACCTAGAGCCCAAAACCAAGAGGTTATTTCTGCGGTGTTGGCACCGAGCAGTTGTGCAGATTGGATCACCAAAACAGCCGAGACGCTGATCCCGACTAAGAACGTAATAAAACCTGCAAAAGCAGCTGGAATGGAAAAGTCTTGGAGTAGTTTTTGCATAATGATCGAGCTATAACTATTGTTGGCGCAGGTTTAAGATGACATTTTTCAGGATGATACGCTCAAGTCCTGTACAGTAAAAGTGCTCATCGAGATATTATGGAAATACTTTATTTATTCACAAACGACACTTTAACAAACAGCACTTTAATAGAACGAATCGACAACCCACATTGAGGATGTTTTATCCATTCAAAACTTTAAAGGGATATGGAATTTCCTAAGAAAAAACAGTACTACTTTGCCCATGTCAGTTACATGGTAGATGTCGCAAGCTTTAGACCGAATCCACAAAATAGAAGACCAACCGCTGTCACGCAGCATGCCGTAAATTTATAACGATGGCTAAAATAGGTGGCCAGTTTTGCACCCGAAAAGATCAAAATCGTTAAATAGCTCATACTGATAATTTGCAGCACGATCGCGAGTGCGGTGAATGTAATCGCTGGATATGGATATGCAGGATCGACGAATTGCACAAAGAACGATAAGTAAAAAAGAATGGCTTTAGGGTTTAAAATACTGATGGTTAATGCAGTCTTAAACGGTTTCAATTCATTCAAACTCAGTTGCTTGGTGTCGAGTTGTTCTGGCATTTGAACGGCATTCCATGTTTGGTAGGCAGCCTTGAAAAGTTTGATACCTAAATAACTTAAATACAGCGCACCGACAATTTTTAATAATAAGAATAACCAAGGAAAGGCATGAAGTAAGGATGCAGCACCGAGAGCGGTGAGTAAGATTAAGATCAAATCGCCAGTATAAACGCCAAAAGCGCCTAAATAGCCGACCTTAATGCCATAGCGAGAAGCAACAGACATGACATAAAGTGAATTTGGCCCGGGTAAAATCACAATTAATATCGTACCAATAATAAAGGTCGTTAAGTCTGTGATTCCAAACACTGAAGACACTCAAATAAAAAACCGAAGCTGTAGTATACAACTTCGGTTCTAAATGAAACTGAAAATTTCTAATTTAAGCTTTTATTTCAGCATCTAAGCCAAAAGTTTGACGCAGTAAGCTACTTAATTGCTCACGGGCTTTAATAAAACCATCAATACCGCCTTGTAATAGTTGGAAAGACATTAAGTCTTTTTCAACTTCAGCTTTGAAAGTTTGCTTGTCGAGCACTTGTACATCGTGTTGACAGTGTGCATGCGCATGATGATTAGACAGTTGCACTTCAACGGTACGCTGATCTTTTTCCAGTTCTGCCAATAAATTTGGTGAAACTGTCAATAAATCACAACCTGCTAAGCCAAGCACTTGATCAATACTACGGAAGCTAGCACCCATAATTTCAGTTTTGATGTCATGTTGTTTGTAGTAGTGGTAAATTTGCTTCACTGATAACACGCCTGGATCTTTCTCAATCGGGTAGCTATCCACATTTTCAGCTTTTTTGTACCAATCTAAAATACGGCCGACAAATGGCGAAATCAGCGTGACTTGAGCATCTGCACAGGCTTGAGCTTGATGCAAACCAAACAAAAGCGTCAGATTACAGTGAATGCCTTCAGCTTCAAGGGCTTTAGCGGCTTGAATGCCTTCCCACGTTGAGGCAATTTTAATTAAGATGCGGTTTTGATCGATACCATACTGTGCATATAAAGCCAGTAACTCTTTAGCTTTTGCAATGGTGGCATCAGTATCATAAGACAAGGCTGCATCGACTTCTGTAGATACACGTCCTTCGATCAATTTTAAAATTTCTACACCAAATTTGACCGTAAGAATATCGATGGTGCGCTCAACCAGCTCATCATTTTGATAACCTTCTTTACGCGCTTGTTCAAAAGCACTTTCAATCAGTTCTTTATTTTCAGGTTGATTTGCCGCTGCTGTAATTAAAGATGGATTTGTAGTCGCATCCAATGGACGGAATGTATTAATCGCAGCTAAATCACTGCTGTCAGCAACAATCGTTGTTAGGCTTTTTAATTGGTTTAACGCATTTTGAGTCATTTGAAATCTAGTTCTTAATGTTCTTGGTGTACATACTTTTATAACACAATCTGTTTAGAACCCAACCAAAAACCGCCCAATTAGGCGGTCTAAATCGTAGTTTTTCGTGAATTTCGGATGTGATTAATCAAAAAATGAGCAGCCGAGCCGAGTGGTTTTTCACGGTTCCAGACCAAGTCGACGAAATATTCAAATTTGGGTGTGAAATCTTGAAAGCTTAAGATTTTGAGTTGATCTTTGAGCGTCGGATTTTCATTAAACATCTCTAATGGAAGCACACCCCAACCCAGCCCTTGAATAATCATCGAACAGGCAGAGTGGTGGTTATCTGTACGCCAACTGTGTTTGGAAAATAACAATTCTGGTTTGATGCTTTTATCACGACTCGCGACCACGATTTGTCGACTTTGCAAAATTTGCTCAAAACTGACTTGCTTAAATTTCGACAGGGCATGTTTTGTCGCAGCAACAGGAACCAATGCTTCACGCTTCAATTCGACAAATTGTTCATAGCTCTCAAGCTGTTCACGTTCAAACATTAGAGCAAGCTGCGCTTGACCTTGTAATAGCATCTTTTGGGCATCTTCTTGAGGCGCAGAAAAAATATTGATTTGCAAAGATGGAAAATGAGTTTCTAGCAAAGAGATATAGTCGGTCCACTGAGTATGAAGCAGTTCTGATACCACCACGATATTCAGTGAAGACTCTAAACCATGACTCAGTGCAATTGCATGCTGTTTCCACTGATTGATTTCTATCAATAATTGTTCAGTTTTTTCATACAGGTTAAGCGCTTGAGCGGTGGGCACAGGCTCACGACCAACGCGCTCAAACAGTTTAAGGTTGAGATCAATTTCGAAATTGGCAATGGACATGCTGACCGCTGAAGGCACTTTGCCGAGTTGTCTGGCAGCTGCGGAAAATGATCCTGTTTCCATGACTGTTTTAAAAATCAGTAGTTGTTCTTGATTAATATTCATGTGCATATAGAAAAATAAAGGAATACAACCTTTCAATAATATTGAAAGAACCTGACTCGATTAATCAATAATATAAAAATAAAATAAGTTTTTTACAAATAATAGAGTGTTTCAAAATGACGATTTCCAAGAGAAGGATTATTCATGCGCTAAGCTATGAGATCATCCTATTGGTGATCATTGCTATTGCGTTAAGTTTTATTTTTAAAGTTCCGATGGAGGTGACAGGTACGCTAGGTATTGCGATGGCGGTCACTTCTGTGATTTGGAACATGATTTTTAATCATTATTTTGAAAAATTTGAAGCAAAAAGAAAGTTAAAAAGAACCTTTGGTGTACGTGTTCTACATGCGATTGGATTTGAGGGCGGCTTAATGCTTGCAACCATCCCAATGGTGGCTTATGCCATGAATATGACCTTATGGCAGGCAATTTTGCTCGATTTTAGTATGACCATATGTATTTTAGTCTACACATTTATTTTCCAATGGTGCTATGACCAGATCGAGGCGCACTTGGGTTACCAACCACAATATCGTTAAATTTCAACAAGAAAATCACATTGGCCTGTATTGATAAGTACAGGCCTTTTTTGCATTAAAATAGGGCATAAGTTTACAAATAACAATAGATTTCTTTCATAAGTCATTTTTCACTCAGCTCCAAGTTATAAATTCCAGCAATTAGATTGAATCTCAATGCTAGTCTTTTGCCTCGATTGCGATATCGCTCAGCAAGAATTTTGAAGGTTTTCAAACTGCCAAATACATGCTCAATTCCAATTCTTCTTT
>NZ_VPBP01000034.1:0-32945 GCF_013418685.1 Acinetobacter sp. YH12129 | reverse complement strand
CGTTGAATTTCTTTGTCAGACATAGTGATCAGCATCTATATTTCATATCCAGTCCATGATGGTTAAATCATCATAAACTAGACATTTTTATTGGTGAGAATACAGACACTTTAAATGGGTTCTAACAAGTCGACTTCGCATAACAGCCATTATGTTAAATGGAAGGAAGCAAAATAAGTTAACATTTTGCTTCCGGCCACATTAAGCTAGAGTTTTATTTAAATAAAGCTATTTAGTAATCATTAAATTAATTAAAATCTAAATCTAACACCAGCTCCATATAACCAACCTTTCTCAGAGTTTGATTCTATTTGCCACGACGTTTCATCATTACCTTTTGAATACTCATAGGCAATGTCGATATAAGGCATGATCTTTTTACTGATTTCATAGCGAGTTTCAAACCCTGCGGTTGCACTGCTTAAACCAGTTTTTTTCGCATATTTAGAGTCATCACTAAAGATAGCATCCAACTCTAAATAAGGTTGAATAATCAACTTTTGCGTAATCAGAAAATCACGTTCCGTTTCTAGGCTAAAGCCCGCATAATTGTCTTCTCCCGCATAGAGATAAGCATCAGTTTCAAAGAAATATGGCGCCATACCATGTAAGCCAATCACCGCATCAACATTTTCTTCGGTGTCTTTGCGATGATCATTGAGTTCAACTTTTTCACTACGATAACGTGCACCAATCTGTGCATCCCAAAAGTCTGAAATCATACGGCTATATAAAAGTTTGGCATCATAATGTGCATCATGCGATTCTTCTTTATCGGCATGAATTTTAATAAAAAGCTTATTTTCATCTGTGCCAATACGGGTTTCAAACTCTGACTTTAAATCACCTGTGCCATCTTCATTGACAAGCCACTTATTGTCCACTGTCGTAATCGCATAAATTTGCGCACCGTGTTCTGAGCGATGATCATAATGCGAACTCTGCTGAGCATTCGCATCTGGTACATGATGTAAATGATTAACCGTAGATGTTGCCTGATGTTGTGCCTGATTCATTTGGCTATGGTTCATTTGAGAGCGATCCATTTGCATCGGCTGATTTTGACTAGAAGATGTAGCAACTGTCATTTTTTCAGGCGCACTATGATCTTCACCATTATGTGCCAAACTCACTGCACTGACCATCAACAAAGAGCTTGCTAAAACAGTTTTAGAAAAAAGATTAATGGTGCGCATGTTGATCTCCTTTCTGTACTTTTTGATCTTGCTGTTTCTCTGTTGATTTGTGATGCATTGGCTGATGACCTGCATGTTGATGGTTCATCGGTGCTGAATGTGCAGCATGATTCATTTTCCCCATCATCTGCATGTGTTGTGCATGCTCTTGTGGAGAATGCTGTGAATGATCCATCTCAGACATCGCTTGATGATTCATTGATGGTACATTTTTTCCATCAGTCTGAGCAGTTGAATGATGCCCTTCGTGCGCCAAACTTAAGCTTGTTAAACTCAATACCGCAACAGAAAAAAACGCTTTAAATACAAAATTAGTGATGTGCATGTCCAGCTCCTTTTTGCTCAGTTACTTGGTGAGTTTGAGTCGAATTTGTACCTTGAATTGGCGTTGTAGACACTTGTTCATCGCTAACATTTGCCACGATCAACTTGTTCATCATTCCTGCACTCATGTGATACAACAAATGACAATGGATTGCCCATTCGCCCAACTCATCCGCAGTTAATAAAGCAGTGACTGTTTTACCCGGTGGTACAATCAATGTGTGTTTATTCGGCATATCTACCGACTCTTGACCATTCTCCAACTGCATAAACATGCCATGTAAATGCATGGGGTGCGCCATCATACTGTCATTAATAAATTTGATACGGATACGCTCGCCATACTTCACTTTTAATGGCTCAGCATCGCTGAATTTTTTACCGTTAATCGTCCAAATATAACGCTCCATAGTACCGCCCAAACGCACTACTAATTCACTGCTAGCTTCACGAGTATCTTTTTGCGGTTCTAAAGATTTTAAATCACTATATTGCAAGGCTTTATTGCCCGCAGGTGTAGATGCATTTGCCCAACCATAAACCACTTGATCATTTTCTTGTGGTTTTGCTGTGCCATGCTGTGAATGATCCATTTTCGAGTGATCCATGCCTTGCATATCGCCATGGTTCATTTTTGAATGATCCATTTTCGAGTGATCCATGCCTTGCATATCGCCATGGTTCATTTTTGAATGATCCATTTTCGAGTGATCCATGCCTTGCATATTGCCGTGGTTCATTTTCGAATGATCCATTCCTGCATGATCACCACCACCATGTCCCATATCTTCCATGGTCAAAAGTGAGCGTGGACGTGGTGCAGGCATATGAATGCCATGTGTCATAGGATTTAGTTCATTGTGCAGTGTACCAATCGCATAGCCTGAACGGTCAATTGACTCAGCTTCAATTTGATAATGTCCGCCTTTTGGCTCCACAATCACATCATAAGTTTCAGCTGTGCCAATACGAAACTCATCCACAGCAACAGGTTTTACAGGCTGACCATCAGCACTGACCACAGTCATTTTCAAGTTAGGAATACGGACATCGTAGAAAGACATCGCAGATGCATTCACAAAACGTAGGCGAATTTTTTCATTCGGTTTAAACATTCCTGTCCAATTTTGTTCAGGTGTTTTGCCATTAATGAGGAAGGTATAACCTGTAACATCCGACATGTCGGTTTTTAGCATACGCATCTGATTCCACATTTTGCGGTCAGACCATGTCGCTTTTATGCCATCACGTTTAACCTGCTTCCAAACATCACCCAAGGTTTCACGCTGATCTTGATAATATTCAGCTGAAATTTTAAGATCTTTCTGAATTTGATCACTGGTTTTTTCATGAAAATCTGACAACATCACCACATAGTCACGTTCAGCTTTTTCATGTGCTGCCAATGGTGTTTTACCTTTTGGATAAATCACAAAAGAACCATATAAGCCGTCCTGTTCCTGTCCTTTAGAATGAGCGTGATACCAATAAGTCCCGCTTTGGCGAATCTTGAATTTATAAACATACTCGCTTTGAGGCTTAATACCGTTAAAACCATTAAATCCCGGTACACCATCCATAATGCCCGGCAACAACAGTCCGTGCCAATGAATAGAAGAATCTTGGTTTTTTAAATTATTTTTCACGCGAATGATGGCTTCATCACCCTCTTCAAACTCAAGCAAAGGCGCAGGAAATTGACCATTTACGGTAATGCGCTTTACAGGCTTTCCAGTTGGGCTGACCACTGCTTCATCAATAACAAGCTGATATTCACGCACTTCGGCAAAAACCAAAGGCGACGATGCAAAACAAATACCTGCTAATAGGTACGAACTAATTTTATGAGACATAACTTAACCTTAATTTTTGAAAAATAAATAAATTTTAAAAAAAATGGTTAAGTTTTAGGAGGACGTGAAATTTCTTGCCAATACCCATTTAGATATTGGTTGGGGTAATAAAAATTAGGCTGATCTATAGAATAGAAGGTATCTAGGGGATCTAGCGAGCTTTGCAAAGAATGAAGACATGAGATCTGTGTCTGGCAGGATAAGCTAGAACATTCCTGACACTTTTTGTGATCTATATTCTGATTAAGAGCTAAATGATTATGGCAATCGGTATTCGTCTGTACTTCGTGATTAATACCATGTTGAGTGACTTGCTGTGCTTGATCTAAACAATGATCTTGGCTCATTTCAGTTTGCATATTGATATGCATTATCTTTACTGATGCAACAGACACACTACTCCATCCTATGGCAAAAACCATAAGAAAACAAAACCAAAGTTTTTTGGAGAGATGAGTCAACACGAATGCTATCTAGGAATAGAATTTAATCCAAAATATCTTAACGGAATTTCAAATATTTACAACCCAATATAATTTAGTAGTTTCTCTAAAATTAACATAATACACGTTATGCGAAATTAGAAAAATGAGTTTATTGCACTGATATTTATCTGTTTTTTAAATTTTAGACCTGGGTTGGTGCCCAGGTTTTTTTATTGCGTATAACAGCCATGATGTTAAATAGTTCTCTTTTTAGATAAATATTCATGTTTTCAATACATGCTAATTAGAGATTTTGAACTCAAGCAATTCTATAAAATTTTAACTTATGTGTACCTCTACTTTTAACTTCGGTTATTTATGGGAGGATTACCGGTGGCCTAACTTAAATAAAAAGTCTCCGACAAACCCGGTACGGTTCACTATCTATTGTTATTCTTACCTGAAATTGATGTGAGCTTATAGAGACAAGGTAAATTTGCAAAAGTGCCGGCTATTCAGTGTTCATTGAATGTTTAATTTAATTTATTAAGCTTGACCTTGGAGTGGCTCTAAGCCTTATACTTGGTACAAATTTTTCGATTGTTATGATGATGCGTTCTACTACATGGATTACAGTCTTGGTTGGATTGTTCATGTTCCAAAGCTTTTGGAATGTGGCGGCGGCCTTTTGTGTCCATGAACAACAGCCTCAATCACAGCAGAGTTATCATTTTGGTCATCACCAAAATACCTTGTGTGCCAGCGATAGTCGTCAACACGATCATAATGGACAGTCAGAAAACATAAAAACATTCAGTAGCGATTTAGAAATCGGTGAAGATCATCAAGATCATCTACCATCGATGACGCATTTGATTGTACAAAATGAAAAAGTAGATGTGTTTCATCCAAGCTCTGAAGTTAAAGTGAATCCACAATTTCATTGGAAAAACAGCTATCAGGCTCCTGACCTGTTTCAACAAAGCCCACCTCCCGAATTTTCCCCGCTCATGGTGGGGTAGCCTAAAACATTCCCACCACTTTTATTATTTAAATAAGTGGGAAAAATCATGTCTTCACAATCAATTATACTCTTGCGTCATAGCTTGGTTGCTTGTATATGTGCAGCGGCTATGCAATATAGCTATGCTGAAAACGTTACCAGCTTTGAATCCGCTTTAGCAAAAGTACAAAGTTACCAGACTCAAGACAAGCTGTGGCAACAAGTTCAGCAAATATCTGAATTGAATATTCAGCAAAGTCGGTTATGGCAGAATCCAAGTATAAGTTTAGAACAGTCTGGCTTTGGCTCAGGTCAAGAACAGGAATTCAATGTTGGCGTTAGTCAACCTCTAGATCTATTTGGTCAGCGTAAGCTGAACCGGGTGATTGCCAATACCTCGAATCAACAAATCCAATTGCAACAGCAATTATGGAAGGCACAAAGCCAACTGATTGTTAAATTTGCATGGTCGCAATTTGCACTTGCTGAGGTTGAGCAGTCTGCTTATTCAGTACAGTTAAAAACAAGTAAAGCCAATCTGGACAGTGCCCAGAAACGCTATCAGGCAGGCAGTATTGCCCTGGTTGATTTTGAGCGTACCCAAATTGAAGCGCTAGAAATCCAACGACTTTATCAGCAAGCGATGCTGAATAAACAAGCTGCCGGTCGTCAGCTGTCTAATTTGTGGGGGGGAGAAACATCTTCACATCTTCAATTGAATAAAACCGCTATCCCTTGGCCAGAGCAAAGTCTCCAAACTGTGCAACGGTATATTGCTGAAGGGTGGCTAGAAAAATTCTATGCCTTGAACATTCAGCAATCGGATCATCAAATTGAAAATTTAAGAATTCAGGCACGTCCCAATCCGACTTTAAATGTAGGCATGAAACGTAGCAAAACCCCTAATGAAAGCAACGATACGACTTTGGCAATCGGCGTGGCTATTCCACTGAATATTTTCAACCGCCAGCAATATGCGATCCCGATGGTCCAGCAACAGCAAATATTGCTGAACCAACAGCAGCAGCGTGAGCTGAAGCAACAAATACTCAATATTGCCAACAGCATGCATCAGCTCAAAGGTTTACGTAGCCAGTTCGATGCCACAACAGCACAAGTTACTTTGGCGACCAAAGTTCAGAGCCGTACTTTACAAGGGTTTCAGGCAGGGAAACTGTCCATTACCGACGTTCAGCAAGCAACCACCCAACTGCAGAATCTTCGATTGGGTCAATTACAAATTCTACGTCAAGCTTGGCAAACTGCCCTCGCAGCTGAGGCACTCAGTATTGGCACAAGTTATGAAGAAATTAGCCGTTCGGATGCCTATACACAACTGAATAAAAAGGCAGTCGAAGCATCGCAAAATTTAATCAATGGGGGAGCACGATAAAATGAACGCCAAGCAAAACGGAAAAATATCCCAGTCTCTCATGATTGCAATTTTGATTCTGATTACGGTCTTGGTCAGTCTGGTTATTTGGTTAAGTTCAAAAAAAACTGAATCTGAGGGGCATGGTCATGATGAGGGAAATGCCGAACATTCTGATGAAGATAGTTCTGAAGAAGGACATGCTGAAGAAGGCGAAATACAACTGACCAGCCAACAAATGGTTGAACAAGGTTTAAAAGTTGCTGTTGCATCCACAGGATTGGTTGAAAAGCTGACAACCCTGCCAGGTAAATTGGTGGTGAATACCGATCAACAAGCGCATATATCGCCTAATTTTAGTGGTCATGTCGAGCAGGTCAATGTGGCTTTAGGACAGAGCGTGCAAAAAGGACAAACGCTGGCTGTACTAATCGTGCCTGAACTGATCGACCAACAGGCAAATCTGCGTATGGCACAGGTGAATCTGGATTTGGCCCGTAAAGATTACCAGCGCGAACAGCAACTCTGGTCACAGGGGATTTCTGCCAAACAGGATTACCAGCGTGCCGAAAATGCCTACCGTCAAGCGCAGATTACTGTCCAGTCCTCACAAGCACGTTTAAATGCATTAGGTGCAAGTGGCAATAACAATGGGCGTTTTCTGATTAAAGCACCGATCTCTGGGGTGATCAGTCAAAAAGATATTGTGGTCGGTGAAAATGTGCAACTGGCTAATCAGCTCTTTGTCATTGAACAGCTGAAAGATTTATGGCTTGAGTTTAATTTGCCGAATCAATTCTCAGGTCAACTGCAAGCCGGGCAAAAAATTGACTTTAAAGTGAATGATTCAGATCAAATCTATAAAGCTACTGTACAAAGCTTAACCTCTCAGGCAGATGTACAAACAGGGCGTCTGGTGGTGCGCGCAAAACTCGATGCGCAAGCTACTGAGTTGCGTTCTAATGTGTTAGTGAGAGTGTTGATTCCGGAAGCTACAGCAAAATCAGCCCTTCGGATTCAAAAGTCTGCGCTGCAAAGTATTGAAGGTGAAGACAGTATTTTCATCGTAGATTCAGAACAAAAAGGTCAAGTCCACTTAAAAGCACAGAAAGTGCAATTGGGGCAGGCTTCAAGTGATGGACAATGGCTTGAAGTGATTTCTGGGCTGACTGAAGGGCAGAAGTATATCGCTCAAGGCAGTTTCTTGTTGAAATCTGAATTAGAAAAAGACGAGGCAGGCCATGAACATTAATTCTGATCTGCCAAAACCAGAAGGTTTATTCGAACGAATCATTCAGTTTTCCATACAAAATGCGATTTGGGTGTTGCTCTTTGTCTGTACCTGGATTGCGGTCGGGGTGTATAGCTATCAGAAACTCCCGATTGATGCTGTACCCGATATTACCAATACCCAAGTCCAGATTAATACTCAAGCCAAGGGTTTTACTGCGCTTGAAGTCGAACAGCGGATTACCTATCCCATTGAAAATGCCATGGCTGGCATTCCGGATCTGGAGCTTACCCGTTCCATATCCCGTTATGGACTCTCTCAAGTCACCATTGTCTTTAAAGATGGGACTGATATTTATTGGGCCCGTCAGCAGATTAACCAACGGATACAGGAGGCGCAATCTGAGTTGCCTGCACAAATCGCACCGACGATGTCCCCCGTTTCTACGGGTCTCGGTGAGATTTATCAATGGGTACTGAAGGCAGATCCGAATGCGAAAAAGCCGGATGGAACTGCATACACGCCGATGGATTTGCGTGAGATTCAGGACTGGATTGTGCGTCCTCAACTGCAACGTGTTAAGGGAGTTGCAGAGGTCAACAGTATTGGTGGTTTTGAAAAAACCTATGTGGTCTCTCCCGATTTAAACCGGATGCAGCAACTGAATATCTCATTAGAACAACTGCAACAGGCTTTAGCGCAAAATAATGAGAACCGAGGTGCAGGTTATATTGAAGACAATGGTCAGCAATTGACGGTACGTGTACCGGGTACATTCAATGGGCTTTCTGATATTGAGAACACCATGCTGGGTAGCCCAAATGGCAGCCCAATTCGGGTTGGTGATATTGCGCAAGTCTCTATTGGGCATGATTTAAGAACCGGTGGGGCAACCTATAACGGCAAAGAAACCGTTTTAGGGATTGCCATGATGGCGATGGGTGGAAATAGCCGGACTGTTTCTAAAGCTGTGGATGCCAAGCTTCAAGATATTCAGAATAGTTTGCCTAAAGGGGTAGTGATTGAAACGGTGTACGACCGTACTACCTTGGTTGAGAAGGCGATTAAAACCGTTCAGAAAAACTTGGTAGAGGGAGCAATCCTGGTCATCATCATTCTGTTCCTGTTTTTAGGGAATATCCGTGCTGCCTTGATTACTGCCTGTGTCATTCCACTCTCTATGCTGTTTACCTTAACCGGGATGGCACAGAAAAATATCAGTGCCAATCTGATGAGTTTAGGTGCACTCGATTTCGGCATCATTGTCGATGGTGCTGTGGTGATTGTCGAAAACTGTATCCGGCGTTTAGCCCATACACAGCAACTGTTAAAACGACCTCTCACACAAAGTGAACGCTTTAAGGAAGTTTTTCTGGCTGCCCGCCAAGCACGTCGTCCTCTTATTTTTGGTCAGCTTATTATTTTGGTGGTGTATTTGCCGATTTTTGCTTTAAGTGGTGTGGAAGCAAAAATGTTCCATCCGATGGCATTGACAGTGGTACTCGCCCTTGTTGCAGCCATTATTTTATCGATCACCTTTGTGCCTGCTGCTGTGGCATTGTGGGTCAAAGGCGATATTCAAGAAAAAGAAAGTCGTTGGATGTTATGGCTAAAAGCTAAATATCAGCAAACTCTTGATATTTCGTATCAATACAAAGCAGTTGTGCTGACTTTTGCACTGTGTGTATTAGTGATTACGGGATTTATCAGTACCAAACTCGGCAGTGAATTTGCACCACAGCTCAGTGAAGGAGACTTTGCGGTACAACAGTTACGTTCACCAAGTACAGGCTTAGAAGAGTCTTTACGTATTCAGGAGAATACTGAAAAACTTCTTTTAAAGAGTTTCCCTGAAATTAAGGCAGTATTTGCCAGAACGGGTACAGCCGAGGTTGCAACAGATGTCATGCCACCCAATATTTCAGATGGCTATATCATGTTAAAGCCTCGTTCAGAATGGCCAAATCCTAAAGAAAGTTTAGATGAATTACGTGGCCGTATGGTGACGTATTTAGCCACGATTCCAGGCAATAATAGTGAATTTTCACAACCGATTGAACTCCGATTTAATGAATTGATCTCAGGTGTGCGTAGTGATGTTGGTGTGAAAATCTTCGGTGATGATATGAATGTCCTCAATACTGAGGCGACTAAAATCTCCAAAATCATTCAGCAAATATCGGGTAGCAGTGCCGTGAAAGTTGAGCAGACCTCAGGTTTGCCATTACTGAATGTCGAGGTAAATAAAACTTTGGCTGCACAATATGGTTTGAGTGTGCGTTCAATTCAAGACCTTGTGGCAACCAGTATTGGTGGACAAAGCGTGGGAGAGATTTTAGAAGGCGATCGTCGTTTTGATTTTGTTATCCGTCTTGGAGAGCAAGACCGTAGTGTCGCATCTGTTTCCCAGTTACCTATTCAGCTTCCAAATGGTGGCAGTATTTTATTGTCGGATGTCGCGCAAGTCTCGACCATTGAAGGAATCAACCAAGTCAGTCGAGAAAATGGTAAACGCCGAGTTGTGGTTACAACGAATGTTGAAGGGCGTGATTTAGGGTCTTTTGTTTCTGATGTACAGACACAGCTCAAAGCATACACTTTGCCAAGTGGTTATTGGATAGAATATGGCGGTCAGTTTGAAAATTTGGCTTCAGCCAAAGCACGGATGCAAATCGTGATTCCACTGGCTTTAATCACTATCTTTATTTTACTGATGGCGGTCTTTCACAATGTCAAAGAAAGTCTATTGGTCTTTACCGGGGTACCCTTTGCCTTGACCGGTGGTGTGCTGTTCCTTTGGCTAAGGGATATTCCATTATCGATGTCAGCTGGAATTGGCTTTATTGCCTTATCTGGTGTTGCAGTCCTCAATGGACTGGTAATGCTGACCTTTATTAAGGAATTAAGGGACAAATATCCAGTGCATAAAGCCGTGTGGCAAGGGGCTATTTTGCGCTTAAGACCAGTGTTGATGACAGCTTGTGTGGCTTCACTGGGTTTTGTACCAATGGCGCTGGCAACCGGAACAGGGGCTGAGGTTCAACGGCCACTGGCAACCGTAGTGATTGGCGGGATTATCTCTTCAACATTACTAACTTTGGTGCTGTTACCCGTGCTTTATCGTTGGATAAATGAAAAGAAAGTTTCTTAATCCAATAGATTAGTCGATTTACAGCAGAGATATTGGCTGTTATCCAATATCTCTGCTCATCATAAATAGAATAAGGAAAATATTTTATGTCAGAACATCATGATCATAGCCATGCGGTTGTTACTGAAGAAAATAGTAAGAAGTTAATGGTTGCCTTAGGTTTAACGACTACTTTTTTAATAGTAGAAGTTGTCGCTGCTTTTATTACCCAAAGTTTGGCTTTGTTATCTGATGCAGCTCATATGTTTACTGATGTAGCCGCTTTAGCTATTGCTCTTGCCGCTATCAAAATTGGTAAAAAAGCCGCAGATGATAAAAGAACTTTTGGCTATCAGCGATTTGAAATTTTAGCGGCTCTGTTTAATGCGGTGATGCTTTTTGTGGTAGCAATATATATTGTATATGAAGCTTATCAACGTTTTACGAATCCTGCTGAAATTCAAAGTGTTGGAATGATGATTGTCGCGGTCATTGGTTTGGTCATAAATTTGATTTCAATGAAAATCCTTTCTGCTAGTGCTGAAGGAAGTCTAAATATAAAAGGTGCATATTTAGAAGTTCTTAGTGATGCTCTAGGATCGATAGGCGTGATTATCGGAGGAATAGTTATTTATTTTACCCAGTGGATGTGGGTTGATACCGTAATCGCTGTGTTAATTGGCTTCTGGGTCTTACCTCGAACTTGGATTTTATTAAAACAAAGTATTCATATTCTGCTTGAAGGAGTTCCTGATGAGATTGATATTGAGTCGTTAAGAAATGATTTATTGAAGCTAGAGGGCGTTGAAGGGATTCATCAGTTGAAAGTCTGGGCTATATCCTCAAGAAATATTCATTTAACTGCTCATTTGGTTGCTCCGAATAGCAATACAGATCAACTCTATCAAAAGGCCTTAGAAGTTCTAAAACATAATCATAATATTACTGAAATTACGTTACAAATAGAAAATACGAAATGTAATACATTGAACCAACATAAACACTAATTTGGACTTTAGTCTTCATATAGATGTTTTGTGTAACTTTAAAGTATAGCCTAACGGAACAAAATAAAGTCTTAAAAAGCAACTCAAAAACCGTATTTATAGACTTAATATTTAATTTCGGTACAATATGTATTTAATTATCTAAACTCTAACGGTACAGAATGCCTAATCAGGTCGGATATATTCGAGTCAGTTCAACTGAACAAAATACTGAACGTCAATTAGATGGAATCAGCCTGGATAAGACCTTTACTGAAAAGGCAAGCGGTGGTAGCCGTGAACGTCCTCAGTTAAATGCAATGCTCGACTATCTGCGTGAAGGTGATACGGTGCATGTTCATAGTATTGATCGTCTGGCACGTAATACAAATGATCTGAACGAAATTGTGAATAGTCTGAATGATCGTGGTATAACCATTATTTTTCATAAAGAGAATTTGACCTTCAGTCATGATGTAGCACAATCGGCAATAAATAAACTCATGTTTCAGATGCTTGCTGCATTTGCAGAGTTTGAACGCTCCATGATCCGTGAGCGTCAAAAGGAAGGAATTGCAAAAGCCAAAGCGAAGGGCTTATATAAGGGAAGAAAGCGGAAGGTTGACTATGTTGAAATACGAAAAGCAATGGCTGAAGAAAATTCAACATTTAGAGGTGTTGCAGAAAAGTTTAAAGTAGGGATAGCAACAGTACAAAGAGCTTTAAAAGAAGAAACTAATAATCAATAAGGTTGATTAATGAAGACGCTTAGATATTCAAATTTAGAAAAGATCATGACCATTTATACTGAAATTTCTACTTATATTACATTTCATAATGCGACTGGTTTAACAGATATAAATAAATCAATGGAAGATTTTTGAACCGTACCGGGTTTGTCGGAGACCAAGCTTTCTGAGAGAATGTCCCGATGAAAAAAGTAAAATATACCCCTGAAATCAGAGAAAGAGCGGTTCAATTATTGATTGAATCCGAGAAAGATTATCCATCGAATTGGGCTGCGATCACCGCTATTGCTCCCTGAGCAGTATACTGCGCAAGGGTTGTACTCCTGAAACACTACGTGTTTGGTATCAAAAATATTTAGATAAACAAAATCCAGTTAAAGTACAGCAGCTTTCAGACCAAGAACGTATCAAACAACTCGAACGCGAAAATAAAGAACTGCAACGCGCCAATGAAATTCTACGTAAAGCAGCCGCTTTTTTCGCCCAGGCGGAGCTCGACCGCCCACACAAATAATGGTGGATTTTATCCATAATAATAAAGAGCTGTACGGAGTCGAGGCGATTTGTAGAATTTTACCGATCGCACCTTCAACCTATTACCGGACTCTAGATCTCTGTGAAAATCCAGAACATCGAGCAAAGCGAGATTTACATGACTTGCATCATGCTGAGGAGATTAAACGAATTTGGAAGGAAAGTTCAGGTCGGTATGGTGTACGTAAAGTCTGGCAAAAACTGAAACGTGAAGGCTATATTATTGCGCGCTGTACTGTTGCTCGATTAATGCAAAAGCTAGGTATAAAAGGTGTTTGGCGTGGTAAGAACAAACAAACCACCCGTAGCCGAGATGATCAAAAACGAGCGGATGACTTGGTAAAACGTAATTTTACTGCTGATCATCCTGACCAACTGTGGGTGAGTGACTTTACGTATATTCAAACAAATTCAGGCTGGGTTTATACTGCATTTATTATTGATGTGTTCTCACGAGCAATTGTTGGATGGAAAGTATCGACACGGATGAATACAGATATGGTGCTCGATGCATTGGAGCAAGCATTTAGGGCGGCAGAGGGGGCTGGAACGCTGAGTGCGCCCATGCCGCATTGCAAAGCAAAAGATAATCGGATAAAATGTAGCAATTCATATTCGTAAGCGTGGAGTAATCAGATGGGAAATTCCAAGTCAGCAGACAAGTAAGCCGCAACAACCAGTATTGTTGTTGCGGCGCTCTGTAAGGCTAGTCTCATCTGATTGCTGACGAGCAGACGTCGCCCGGTATTCCTTAATCGAGGGTTGATTCGTCATGACCACCACACGCCCCGCGTGGGCCTATACGCTGCCGGCAGCACTGCTGCTGATGGCTCCTTTCGACATCCTCGCTTCACTGGCGATGGATATTTATCTCCCTGTCGTTCCAGCGATGCCCGGCATCCTGAACACGACGCCCGCTATGATCCAACTCACGTTGAGCCTCTATATGGTGATGCTCGGCGTGGGCCAGGTGATTTTTGGTCCGCTCTCAGACAGAATCGGGCGACGGCCAATTCTACTTGCGGGCGCAACGGCTTTCGTCATTGCGTCTCTGGGAGCAGCTTGGTCTTCAACTGCACCGGCCTTTGTCGCTTTCCGTCTACTTCAAGCAGTGGGCGCGTCGGCCATGCTGGTGGCGACGTTCGCGACGGTTCGCGACGTTTATGCCAACCGTCCTGAGGGTGTCGTCATCTACGGCCTTTTCAGTTCGATGCTGGCGTTCGTGCCTGCGCTCGGCCCTATCGCCGGAGTATTGATCGGCGAGTTCTTGGGATGGCAGGCGATATTCATTACTTTGGCTATACTGGCGATGCTCGCACTCCTAAATGCGGGTTTCAGGTGGCACGAAACCCGCCCTCTGGATCAAGTCAAGACGCGCCGATCTGTCTTGCCGATCTTCGCGAGTCCGGCTTTTTGGGTTTACACTGTCGGCTTTAGCGCCGGTATGGGCACCTACTTCGTCTTCTTCTCGACGGCTCCCCGTGTGCTCATAGGCCAAGCGGAATATTCCGAGATCGGATTCAGCTTTGCCTTCGCCACTGTCGCGCTTGTAATGATCGTGACAACCCGTTTCGCGAAGTCCTTTGTCGCCAGATGGGGCATCGCAGGATGCGTGGCGCGTGGGATGGCGTTGCTTGTTTGCGGAGCGGTCCTGTTGGGGATCGGCGAACTTTACGGCTCGCCGTCATTCCTCACCTTCATCCTACCGATGTGGGTTGTCGCGGTCGGTATTGTCTTCACGGTGTCCGTTACCGCGAACGGCGCTTTGGCAGAGTTCGACGACATCGCGGGATCAGCGGTCGCGTTCTACTTCTGCGTTCAAAGCCTGATAGTCAGCATTGTCGGGACATTGGCGGTGGCACTTTTAAACGGTGACACAGCGTGGCCCGTGATCTGTTACGCCACGGCGATGGCGGTACTGGTTTCGTTGGGGCTGGTGCTCCTTCGGCTCCGTGGGGCTGCCACCGAGAAGTCGCCAGTCGTCTAACCGACGACTGGTAGCAGGCCCGCTCCGATGCGGCGCACTAACCATCGAAACCTCGTGAATGTCGGTATCCTGTCTGGCAGGATACCGCTCATTTCCCTTGTTCAGTTCATCGCCGTCGCCGAGCATCTGAATTTTCGGCATGCGGCCAAGGCACTTGGTATCAGCCAGTCGAGCGTCAGCGCGCGTGTGAAAGCGCTGGAGGATAACCTTGGTGTCCTGCTATTTGAGCGCCATGCGCGGGGCGTTCGGCTAACAGACGCAGGCAGGCACTTCATGGAGCGTGTCACGGCGGGTGTCGATCAACTCGATCACGCAGTGAAGACCGCAGGCATGACAGCTCAAGGAGAATACGGCCGGCTTCGCATCGGCATCCATGCCTTAATCCCACGCAGCTTTCTCACGGAGCTGATCCGTCATTATCGGGAAGAACATACGGGCATTGAGGTTGAGATCACCGAAGGCACAGCCCGCGATGCGGTGATGCAGCTTCGTGCTGACCAGCTCGACGTGGTGTTCGTCGCGGGCAAGCCCGAGATGCCCGACTGCCATACCCGACCGATCTGGACCGAACCGCTGGTGGCCGTGCTATCGGATGGGCATCGCCTCGCCGGGCAGTCCGCAATCACTTGGTCCGATCTGGTCGGCGAGACTTTCATTGTTCGCTATGGTGGCACCGGCCCGCAGGTCCATGACCATATCGTGCTGCGCCTTGCCGGGCGTTGGCCCGCACCGTCGATCCGGCGCTTTGATGTGGGGCGCGACACGCTGCTATCTATGGTCGGACAAGGCTTCGGCATCACTATCGTCGGCGAGGCAACGTCATTGTTGCCGACGACCGGCATCGTCTTCCTGCCCTTCCTCGATGAACCGGAGCCGGTTGCCTTTACAGCCGTCTGGTCGCCGTTCAATCGCAACTCCGCACTGAAAAATCTACTCAACCTCGCAGGCAAAATGAAGCGTGACGGCGATTCGCCCAATCGTTTCCTGGATGGCACTCGACCGGCACGATAACGGCACAGGCGATCCATCCTATTTGCCGCCGATAGTATCCGGCAGCCCTCCGGCATCCTCTTTCCTGTTGCCCGTCCCGATTTTGCCTACTCTCTGATCGGCTCCGTCTCTTTTGCCGACTGGAGCCTGCATTGCGCGGAGGCCGAATCCTTTGGGGTCAGATCGCCGTAGTCATCACCATCGTTCTGGTGATGACACTGAGAAATTTGACGATAATCAAAATACTGACCTGCAAAGAAGCGCTGCATACGTCGATAAAATGATTGTGGTAAACACTTGATGGGCAAGGCTTTAGATGCAGAAGAAAGATTACATGTTTGCTTTAAAATAATCACAAGCATGATGAGCGCAAAGCACTTTAAATGTGACTTGTTCCATTTTAGAGATTTGTTTAAGATAAGATATAACTCATTGAGATGTGTCATAGTATTCGTCGTTAGAAAACAATTATTGTGACATTATTTCAATGAGTTATCTATTTTTGTCGTGTACAGAGATTATTATAGAAGCCCCCATGAATAAATCGCTCATCATTTTCGGCATCGTCAACATAACCTCGGACAGTTTCTCCGATGGAGGCCGGTATCTGGCGCCAGACGCAGCCATTGCGCAGGCGCGTAAGCTGATGGCCGAGGGGGCAGATGTGATCGACCTCGGTCCGGCATCCAGCAATCCCGACGCCGCGCCTGTTTCGTCCGACACAGAAATCGCGCGTATCGCGCCGGTGCTGGACGCGCTCAAGGCAGATGGCATTCCCGTCTCGCTCGACAGTTATCAACCCGCGACGCAAGCCTATGCCTTGTCGCGTGGTGTGGCCTATCTCAATGATATTCGCGGTTTTCCAGACGCTGCGTTCTATCCGCAATTGGCGAAATCATCTGCCAAACTCGTCGTTATGCATTCGGTGCAAGACGGGCAGGCAGATCGGCGCGAGGCACCCGCTGGCGACATCATGGATCACATTGCGGCGTTCTTTGACGCGCGCATCGCGGCGCTGACGGGTGCCGGTATCAAACGCAACCGCCTTGTCCTTGATCCCGGCATGGGGTTTTTTCTGGGGGCTGCTCCCGAAACCTCGCTCTCGGTGCTGGCGCGGTTCGATGAATTGCGGCTGCGCTTCGATTTGCCGGTGCTTCTGTCTGTTTCGCGCAAATCCTTTCTGCGCGCGCTCACAGGCCGTGGTCCGGGGGATGTCGGGGCCGCGACACTCGCTGCAGAGCTTGCCGCCGCCGCAGGTGGAGCTGACTTCATCCGCACACACGAGCCGCGCCCCTTGCGCGACGGGCTGGCGGTATTGGCGGCGCTGAAAGAAACCGCAAGAATTCGTTAACTGCACATTCGGGATATTTCTCTATATTCGCGGTTCAGCAGGCATGTCCCCTTTGAGGGCGACCCGACGACAGGATAATCGACCTTATGGTGCGCAAATATTTCGGCACAGACGGTATTCGTGGCAAAGCCAACGAAGGCGCGATGACGGCGGAAACCGCCTTGCGCGTCGGCATGGCGGCTGGCCGTGTCTTTCGTCGCGGTGACCACCGCCATCGTGTCGTGATCGGCAAGGATACGCGCCTGTCGGGCTATATGCTTGAACCCGCGCTCACAGCCGGTTTCACCTCGATGGGCATGGACGTATTCCTTTTTGGCCCGCTGCCGACAACGTAATAGGAAGAATAAACGCCCTTTTCACCCAAGTCCAAATTAATTTGCCGATTCCATAATCAGGGTGTATTACAATTCCATAGAGTTTTTCAATCCAGGTGGTTTAGCTGATAACTTAACGATTGATCAGCTTCTTCGTGAAGATTACTCGCCATGGGCGCGCAATAAAAGGATATCTGCCACGTTCAAAGAAGCGCATTTTATTGAAAAATATGGGTCAGGCATCAAACGAATCCAAGAAGGCTTCGCATCCTATGGTCTGCGTCCCCCTGTCTTTGAAAATTTCCAGCACGGTTTTCGAGTTATTGTCTCATCAAAGCTACTTTTCGAATCTAATGAGGGAGTAAGTGAGGGAGTAAATCTACTATTTAATCAGATAAGAACTAATCCAGGAAAGCGTGCACCATTTTTAGTAAACGAGCTATTAGTTCCTGTCAAGATAGTAGAGCGGTGGCTCAAAATCTTAAGAGATGATCATAAAATCGAGTTTCGAGGAGCTCCTAAAAGTGGAGGATACTGGCTAAAATAGAAATCAATGATACTCTTAAGTGGCACCAATCGAACTCCTATTTTAGCATTTAAAAAAGTATCCTCACATCATTTTATTGAACAATACCTAAGGCTGCTCTGGCGGCATTGATATGATTATCGTCGTTGCACTCTACCGCAAAAGCGCCATATGCTAATGGAGCTGCAGCAGCCCTCTCTATAGATTGTTCGTAGAGCCTATCCCATATCGTTCCGCCTTGTTTAGCATACTCCGTTATCAAACTCTTCAGGCTATCCTCTCCAAAAACCGATACGTGACCAGAAAAGTCCAGTGCAGGATCACCCATATGCGCAGTAGACCAATCTATGATACCAGAGGTCTTACCTTCCTTCGAGGTTAAGACATGCCCTGCATAGAGATCGCCATGGATGAAACAAGTGAATTCAGGCCACAAAGGGTCATTGTCCAACCATCTACGGTATCTGTTTTCCAACGGCTCGCTGATACCTATCTCAGATTTCACCAAGTGGATACGGTCAGCTATTTCGGTCCTCAATTCACTTGGAGTCATTATTTTCAAGTTGCTCTTTCTCACATCGTCAGCTGTAATACGATGTAATTCGGCCAATGATTTTGCCAGAGACTCCACATAAGCTATGCTATCGCGATCTATGTTCCAAGAAACCTCATGTGTTATCGCATCGAATGTCAGAGCAGGCGCATCCTCCAGTAAAGGGTAGGCTATTAGGCGCTCCGATACAATTTTCCAATCAGGGACATTGATCGACAGGTTTCTTTTGGCTAAATCCAATATTCTACTTTCATTTTCGATTTGTTCAAGCATATCGCTTCTTCGAGGTATACGGAGTACCCAGTTCTCACCGTTTACTTCCTTTACAAAGGCAACTCTAAAGTCGATGCCCATCTCATTGACGCTCATCTCTTCCGAAATTCTCAGCCCATGCTCTAGGGCTAATGTTTGCATATCTTCGATTGTCATTTCTATACTGTTTTCTTTTATTAAATTGGTACCAGTTCCCCCGACAGGACATTCTGAATGTCATATACAGGTGTAACACTTTACCCATATTCTTTTCGTATGGATAACACTTCCCATCAGGGAACAAAAATCTGATACATGAATTAATTGTGAGACAGTAGACCTACTGTCGCATTGAAGCCATCTCGGCGACTATTTGATTAGGAAAACCAAGGCTTTGCCATCATAGCCTTATCATAGAAGTATAACATAGTTGTAAAGATAGAAAATTATTTTTTATTCATCCATGATGTTATTATTTTATAATAACATCATCTAAACATGTCCTGTCGCTCTTTTGTGCTGTGATATTTCATACCTATTAACTGCTTTCGTTTGAATTATACGACGTTCTACTCACAATAGGGCAAGGGTTACTCATTCCGTAGGATGCGGTTCACGTATAGGAAGAATAAACGCCCTTTTCACCCAAGTCCAACAGCTTTGGACCGCAGTTGACTCTTTCGACACCCCTGCGATGCAACCCAATCCGGCTGACGGGGAGCCAGCAACGCTGAAAATTTACCCTCCTCTTTCCCACTAGCGGCTCCTTTTCCGACAACCAGCACGGCGGATCCCTGCCGCGGCGCTGTGAACGCAGCATTTTGATTGGTATCGTTGGCCTTCAGGCTCGTCAGTCAAACAGACCCAGGAGCAGCTCAGCCGGTGGCGCCCGGCTTTCGGGTAACGCCCTGGTCCCGCTGGTTTCGGCTTTGTGCTTCAGGTGATCAAGGATCTGCTTGATCACTATAGGGTCTTCAATGCAGGCGATGACTTTCATGGCGCCGCCGCAGCCGCTGCAGGTCTCGATGTCGATATTGAAAACACGCTTGAGCCGTTGCGCCCTTGTGATCGACGCTCGCCGTTGTGCTGGTGTTGACGGTTGATCAGCCACCCTGACCTTGTTGCCCCTGCCCCGTTTTGCCGGCGTGACCAACGCCCGGTGCCGACTGTTGGGTGCGAACACCCCGTGGAAGCGGGTTAGGTTGACTCTGGGCTTCGGTACCAGGGCGGCCAGCCTTGCAATGAAATCCAATGGTTCGAAAATGACGTGCGTGGTGCCGTCCCGGTACGGCGTCTTGAGCTGGTAGCGCACGTTGCCGCCTCGTGTTAACGACAGCCGCTTCTCGGATACCGCCGGGCGGCTGATGTACCGGCACAGCCGTTCGAGCTTCTTGCGTTCATCGGCCCTGGCCGCCACGCCGGCGTGCAGGCTGGACCCGGCTACCTTGCCAATCCCGTCACCGAACGGATCACCACTGGTCGGCAGAGTTTGCAAAGTGAACACCTTTCGCCCCGCCTGTGAACCGACAGCGATACGGTAAGTGATCGAGTGCCCCAGCAGGGGTGTCATCGGGTCGTCATCCACCGCATCCGAGGCCAGATAGCTGTTTTCGACATCCCGTTCCAGCAGGCCTTGCCGTTCCAGATAGCGACCCACCCGGTGGGCGATGGTGTGCGTCAGCTGGGTGAGCTCTGGGCTGGTCGGCGCCTTGACCCAGCGGAAACGCGCTGAGCCGTGGGATTGCTCGACATACACACCGTCGAGAAACAGCATGTGGAAGTGAACATTCAGATTGAGCGCCGATCCAAAACGCTGGATCAGGGTGACCGCGCCCGTCTTGGCCACTTGGTGGGTATGGCCCGCTTTCTTGACCAGGTGCGTGGCAATGACGCGGTAAACGATGCCCAGCACCCACCCCATGATCTCGGGCCGGCTGGCAAACAGGAAACGCAGCTGAAACGGGAAGCTCAACACCCACTGACGCATGGGTTGTTCAGGCAGTACTTCATCAACCAGCAAGGCGGCACTTTCGGCCATCCGCCGCGCCCCACAGCTCGGGCAGAAACCGCGACGCTTACAGCTGAAAGCGACCAGGTGCTCGGCGTGGCAAGACTCGCAGCGAACCCGTAGAAAGCCATGCTCCAGCCGCCCGCATTGGAGAAATTCTTCAAATTCCCGTTGCACATAGCCCGGCAATTCCTTTCCCTGCTCTGCCATAAGCGCAGCGAATGCCGGGTAATACTCGTCAACGATCTGATAGAGAAGGGTTTGCTCGGGTCGGTGGCTCTGGTAACGACCAGTATCCCGATCCCGGCTGGCCGTCCTGGCCGCCACATGAGGCATGTTCCGCGTCCTTGCAATACTGTGTTTACATACAGTCTATCGCTTAGCGGAAAGTTCTTTTACCCTCAGCCGAAATGCCTGCCGTTGCTAGACATTGCCAGCCAGTGCCCGTCACTCCCACTCAAATGTTAATAGGCCGCCTCTATGAAGGGGGCTGTTTTCGGGGTCGATTTCCAGGGGTTCATTGACACTTGAGGGGCGGGCTATGCCTTCCCTCTTGGCGTCCAATCCGCCCCTTGGGGCGTCAAATCAAGTCCGCTTTGTTCGGGCTGGGGTTGAAGTTGAAGCTGGGAATCTCCCCCGGCTTATGGCTGGCTGATGGTACTGGTTTGGGTGTCGCTGGGGTGGCTTTCTTGGGGGCCGGTTGGGAGGATGCCGGCGGTCTTGCGGTGGCCTTTTCAGGCTCGCCTGGCGACCGAATCAGACTGTTCACATAGCTGATAAAAGCATCATATCCGAAGCTGATTTTCCCTTCATCGTGCAGCGTTTTCCAGATGGCTTTTACCGGCCAGCCATCGGTCAAAGCCTCTTTTATGTCGTCGCGCTGGGCCAGGAAAGCCGCCCGATTCTGTCCTGAACGGGTGGGCTTTTGGGTCTGCATTTGCGCTGCAATGCGCTCTGTAAGCCGTTTAGTCATGCCGATTCTACCGCCTTTTATATGTCGATTTATCCGCGATTTAATGCCGATTCTATCGCTATTAAAGCGATTGTAAGGCGACTAAAGCCAGATTGCACGCCTTATGCGTGGAATCGGCTTGTGTTTGTCGATAAAACGGGTTATAGCCGGTAAATGGTAGTGATGTTAAAGTGGTGGTGAAGCGGGCAGGATGTGTGAAGTAGGCCCACCATGCAAGCATGGTGTTCCTCTTCACTTCCCCTTATTCGCACCTGCGGCGCTCAACGGGAATCCTGCCCTGCGGGGCCATCGGCGGACGCCGGAATAAGAGAACCAGGAGGACGCCAAAGATGGAGGCGACAGAGCAGAAGGTAACGAGAAAAAGCAGCACGCCGATCAAGGTGTATTGCCTGCCGGAAGAGCGGGCCGCCATTGAGGCCAACGCACAAGCGGCTGGCTTGAGTACGTCTGCTTTTTTGCTGGCCGTGGGGCAGGGTTACGCCGTCCAGGGCGTGACCGATTACGAGAACGTGCGCGAGCTGGTGCGGGTCAATGGCGACCTGGGCCGCCTCGGTGGTCTGCTGAAATTGTGGCTGACCGACGATGCCCGAACGGCCCGGTTCAGCGCTGAAACTGTCTTGGGCCTGCTGGCCCGGATTGAGGCCAACCAGGACGAAATGAGCCGATTGATGGAATCTATTGTGCGACCCAGGGCAGCATCATGATTGCCAAGCATGTTGCCATGCGTTCCCTGGGCAAATCAGACTTTGCCGACCTGGCTAAATACATCACCGACGCACAGAGCAAAGACCACCGGCTGGGCCATGTTCAGGTCACGAATTGCGAGGCGCATTCAGTGCGCGATGCCATCACCGAAGTGCTGGCCACCCAGCACATGAACACCAGGGCCAAGGGCGATAAGACCTATCACCTGATTGTCAGTTTTCGCGCCGGCGAGAATCCCGATGCCGACACCTTGAAGGCGATAGAGGAACGGATTTGCCAAGGGCTAGGGTTTGGTGAGCATCAGCGTATCAGCGCCGTGCATAACGACACCGACAACCTGCACATCCACATTGCCATCAACAAGATTCACCCGACCAGGCACACGATGCACGAACCGTACTATCCGCACCTGGCGCTGGCCGACTTGTGCGAGACGCTGGAACGGGACTATGGCCTGGAGGCAGACAATCACCGGCCGCAGCAGCGCGGGGCGGCATCGAGGGCCGCCGACATGGAGCGCCATGCCGGCGTGGAAAGTCTGGTGGGCTGGATCAAGCGCGAATGCCTGGACGACATTAAAGCCGCGCAGTCCTGGACGGAGCTGCACCAGGTCATGCGTGATAACGGCCTGGAGATTACGCCAAGGGGTAACGGGTTGGTGATCCGGGCCGATGACGGCACGATGGTCAAGCCCAGCACCCTGTCCCGCGATCTGTCCAAGCCTGCCCTGGAAAAGCGGCTGGGAGCCTTTGAGGCGTCACCGGATCAGCAGGAGAAGCCGCCCAGGCGGCAGTATCAAAAGAAGCCGGTACGGTCACGCGCTGACACCACCGAGCTTTATGCCAGGTACAAAGTTTTTTATCGCCAACTTATCAATGATAAATAAAAGTCACATCTATGTCAAAATCACTTATAACCGCACTCATTGTTGTCGCGCTTGATGCGATTGGTTTGGGATTAATCATGCCGGTGGTTCCGGCTTTATTAAATGAATTTGTACCGGCAGAGCAAACAGCATTTCACTATGGTGTTTTTTTATCGCTTTATGCGTTTATGCAGGTCTTTTGCGCGCCCGTTTTAGGGCGGTTATCTGACCGCTATGGACGGCGGATTATTTTGCTGGTTTCATTTTTAGGTGCCACGATTGATTATAGCATAATGGCGGCAGCGCCTGTTTTATGGGTGCTTTATATCGGCCGGATTATCTCAGGTGTTACCGGAGCAACTGGTGCAATCGCGGCATCAATTATCGCTGATACAACTAAACAGGAAGAACGTGCGCGTTGGTTTGGTTTTATGGGGGCGTGTTTTGGTGCAGGTATGATTGCAGGGCCTGCTATTGGCGGTGTTCTTAGTGATATATCTGTGCATGCGCCCTTTGTGGCAGGGGCTCTTCTCAATGCAATTGCCTTTTGTTTGGTGGCTTTCTTGTTGCCCAAAACGCCGTCACAACCGCCTGAAGGACAGCCAGCCAAAATCAATTTGTTTGAAGGCTTTCGCTTCAATTTTGCAGTTCAGGGACTTGCCAGCTTTTTTGCGTTGTTTTTTCTTATGCAGCTGATTGGGCAGGCGCCCGCCGCTTTGTGGGTGATTTATGGCGAACAGCGCTTGAATTGGGATATTGGCACAGCAGGTGTGTCGCTGGCCGTTTTTGGTGCAGCACATACATTCGTACAAGCTGTTTTAACCGGCACTCTTTCAAAGCGACTGGGTGACCGCGGTGTGTTGCTGCTTGGAATGGGCGCTGATATGTGCGGGTTTTTATTGCTGGCTTTTATCACGCAAAGCTGGATGGCGGTATTCTCAGGAACGGGTCCTATACCAGGAGCAATTCAAGAATTGCAACAGCAGATTTTTACTGAATGGTTACCAACTTCAGGTTTTGAATATGCTGAATTGCCAGATATCGAATTATATTTAGATGCTAATCCTCAGAATGCACAGTTCCAAATATGGCTCCCGATTCGTGCAAAATAAAAAAGTTGTGGCAAGTTTTTTGCCACAACTTTTTTTGAATAAAATGACTCTTAGTATTTTATAACTGACAATCAGCATATTAGATACTATAGTTGTTGTTGGCCTTTTAATTTGTTATAATCATATTGAGAGTAATTAGGAAAAAAGGAGCGTGGACAGATGACTAGAACGTGGTTTATTACTGGTGGAAGTAAAGGAATTGGTTTTGAGACAGTAAAATTAGTATTAGAAAATGGCGACCAAGTCATTTCTTTTTCTAGAACAGAAGGAAAACTCAGCAGGTTAAAAACAGAATATGGATCTTCTTTGCTGATCTGTTTAGGCGATATTGAAGAACGAGACATGGTAGTAGCCGCTGCTGCTAAGGGAGCAGAAAAATTTAATGGCATCGATATTGCTTTGAGTAATGCGGGAATGATGCTTGGAGGAATGATTGAGGAGACAACAGAAGAAGAGGCGCGTCAGATAATGAATGTAAACTTTTTCGGTTCTCTTTGGACGGCTCAAGCGGTTTCTCCTTTTTTGCGAGACAAATCAGGTCGTTTTATCCAAATGAGTAGTATCGGGGGCATCATGTCTTGGATGACTTCAGGTCTATACAGTGCTAGTAAATTTGCGGTAGAAGGATTGACGGAAGCTTTAGCACAGGAACTGGCTCCTTTTGGTGTTCATGTGACTATTGTTGAACCAGGAGGTTATTGGACAGATCTTTACAAGAAACTGCATAATAGTAAACGCTTGCCGGATTATCAAGAACTGCATCAACAAATGGATGCCTTCGCAAAAGAACAGGAGGGTCAGGCGACAGATAGTGACCCTATATTAGCAGCAAAGACAATCTTAAAACTTGCGGCATTGCCTGAACCACCACTACGTCTAATATTAAGTGATTCTCTTTTTGATGGGGTGATCGAAGCAACGGAAAATAAAATCGCCGGGTGGAAAGCAGAGGAGAGCCTCAGTCGGGAATCAGAAAAATTGATTCCAATGCCTGAAGGGTATTTAGCTGATAAGTAGATGACGACAGGAAAGTGACAATAAAAAATGAAAGAAATCATTGAAGAAATTCAAGCATACAAACCTTTTACACAGCAAGAAGCAAATGATCAAAAACTTTTTCTAAAACAAATACAATTTACGTATAGGAAGAATAAACGCCCTTTTCACCCAAGTCCAACAGCTTTGGACCGCAGTTGACTCTTTCGACACCCCTGCGATGCAACCCAATCCGGCTGACGGGGAGCCAGCAACGCTGAAAATTTACCCTCCTCTTTCCCACTAGCGGCTCCTTTTCCGACAACCAGCACGGCGGATCCCTGCCGCGGCGCTGTGAATGCAGCATTTTGATTGGTATCGTTGGCCTTCAGGCTCGTCAGTCAAACAGACCCAGGAGCAGCTCAGCCGGTGGCGCCCGGCTTTCGGGTAACGCCCTGGTCCCGCTGGTTTCGGCTTTGTGCTTCAGGTGATCAAGGATCTGCTTGATCACTATAGGGTCTTCAATGCAGGCGATGACTTTCATGGCGCCGCCGCAGCCGCTGCAGGTCTCGATGTCGATATTGAAAACACGCTTGAGCCGTTGCGCCCATGTCATCGACGCTCGCCGTTGTGCTGGTGTTGCCGGTTCATCAGCCCCCCTGACCTTGTTGCCCCTGCCCCGTTTTGCCGGCGTGACCAACGCCCGGTGCCGACTGTTGGGTGCGAACACCCCGTGGAAGCGGGTTAGGTTGACTCTGGGCTTCGGTACCAGGGCGGCCAGCCTTGCAATGAAATCCAATGGTTCGAAAATGACGTGCGTGGTGCCGTCCCGGTACGGCGTCTTGAGCTGGTAGCGCACGTTGCCGCCTCGTGTTAACGACAGCCGCTTCTCGGATACCGCCGGGCGGCTGATGTACCGGCACAGCCGTTCGAGCTTCTTGCGTTCATCGGCCCTGGCCGCCACGCCGGCGTGCAGGCTGGACCCGGCTACCTTGCCAATCCCGTCACCGAACGGATCACCACTGGTCGGCAGAGTTTGCAAAGTGAACACCTTTCGCCCCGCCTGTGAACCGACAGCGATACGGTAAGTGATCGAGTGCCCCAGCAGGGGTGTCATCGGGTCGTCATCCACCGCATCCGAGGCCAGATAGCTGTTTTCGACATCCCGTTCCAGCAGGCCTTGCCGTTCCAGATAGCGACCCACCCGGTGGGCGATGGTGTGCGTCAGCTGGGTGAGCTCTGGGCTGGTCGGCGCCTTGACCCAGCGGAAACGCGCTGAGCCGTGGGATTGCTCGACATACACACCGTCGAGAAACAGCATGTGGAAGTGAACATTCAGATTGAGCGCCGATCCAAAACGCTGGATCAGGGTGACCGCGCCCGTCTTGGCCACTTGGTGGGTATGGCCCGCTTTCTTGACCAGGTGCGTGGCAATGACGCGGTAAACGATGCCCAGCACCCACCCCATGATCTCGGGCCGGCTGGCAAACAGGAAACGCAGCTGAAACGGGAAGCTCAACACCCACTGACGCATGGGTTGTTCAGGCAGTACTTCATCAACCAGCAAGGCGGCACTTTCGGCCATCCGCCGCGCCCCACAGCTCGGGCAGAAACCGCGACGCTTACAGCTGAAAGCGACCAGGTGCTCGGCGTGGCAAGACTCGCAGCGAACCCGTAGAAAGCCATGCTCCAGCCGCCCGCATTGGAGAAATTCTTCAAATTCCCGTTGCACATAGCCCGGCAATTCCTTTCCCTGCTCTGCCATAAGCGCAGCGAATGCCGGGTAATACTCGTCAACGATCTGATAGAGAAGGGTTTGCTCGGGTCGGTGGCTCTGGTAACGACCAGTATCCCGATCCCGGCTGGCCGTCCTGGCCGCCACATGAGGCATGTTCCGCGTCCTTGCAATACTGTGTTTACATACAGTCTATCGCTTAGCGGAAAGTTCTTTTACCCTCAGCCGAAATGCCTGCCGTTGCTAGACATTGCCAGCCAGTGCCCGTCACTCCCACTCGATTGTAAACAAGCACACAAAACCCTTTAGTGACAACAATTTGCAAGAACTATCAGGCTCAGTGCCATGAAAAATACCATGACCAGATCATGAGGTTGAACACGGCTTGCGCCGGCAGCGTTCACGCTCCTGGTCGGCGATCTCGCCCGGCTGCAATGCTAGCTCAGCATCGGTCATGCGCTCCAGCACGTCGCGTAGGCGGATGGTGCAAGGAATGGGCGGCAGCTCGAACTCATAGCCGCCGGCGATCATTTCGGCCGCAATCTCCTCGGTGATGAAAAACGGCTCGTCGTCTTGGTTCGGCTTCTTCATGCCCTTTCCTCCTGGCGCTCATCCTGGCCGACAGCGGCCAGGGCATCGGCTTCCGTCAATGCGTCCTCCACGAACGCGCCGTGCTGCTTCGCTTCGGCCTGGCTGACCTCGGCCCATATCCGTTTCACCTGGGCCGCACTGTACCCGGCCAGCTCGGCGGTCTTGTTGATGCTGTAGCCGGACTTGCGCAGCGCGACAACTTGGGCGCGGCGCTTCGGATCAGCACGGCGGCCCTTGTACCGCCCGGCCTGGCGGGCCAACTCAATGCCTTGGCGCTGGCGTTCGCGCCTGTCCTCGTAGTCGTCGCGGGCCATCTGCAAGGCCAGGCGAAAAAGCATGATCTGCACGGCTTCCAGCACGATCTTGGCGACGCCCTGGGCCTCGGCCGCCAGGTCGGATAGATCGACCACGCCAGGGACGGCCAGGCGTGCGCCTTTGGCCTGTATCGAGGCCACCAGGCGCTCGGCCTCGGGCAAAGGTAGGCGGCTGATGCGGTCGATCTTCTCGGCAATGACCACCTCGCCGGGCTGTAGGTCGCCGATCATGCGCAGCAGCTCAGGCCGGTCGGCGCGTGCGCCGGATGCCTTCTCACGGTAGATGCCGGCGACGTAGTAGCCGGCGGCCTTCGCGGCCGTAGTGATCGCCTCTTGGCGTTCCAAGTCCTGCGCGTCGGTGCTGACGCGCAGATAGACCCGCGCCACCATCGGCGCGGCTACTGGCTTCGTCCTGCGCATACTTGCGGGCTCCTTTGGGCATACTCAAATGCACCCATCTTAAACTGGCAGCTAATGTACAAAAGTTGATAGAAGCACACAAGTTCAATTTTGCACTTCTGCCCCACTATTGCAAAACTGCTTGTTAGTAGCCGTTTTTTCTTACTGTTTATAGATTCAATAATTTTTGAAACGAAAAATTGGGACTAAACATTTCGGTTTCGTTTTCTGTCGATTCGTCCTGCGTATCTTTTGCATAAACAAACATTTGTTGTTCGTAGTTTTCGATGGCATTTTCAATACTTGTAAATTCTCCGTTTGTAAGGTTTTCAGACAATATCAAAGCATCCAATAATCCCGTATTTACACCCTGTCCTGCAAAAGGCGACATCAAATGAGCAGCATCGCCAATCATTGTTATGGGTAATGGACGGTTACTTTTCCAATCATTGTTCAAAGGAAATTTCCTTGTGGGCAAGCATTGAAATGTTGATACCGAACGTATTAATTGTTTGTAAACTTCACTCCATTTGGAAAATCTTTTCAATAAAAAATCGGCAACGCTGTTTCTGTCCTGAAAATCTAAGGGAATTTTATTTTTCCATTCATCGGGCGTTTTAAAACTAATTCCTAAATACAATGCACCATTATTATTGGGATTGGCAAACAATAAAATGCCCTGATGTCCCGCCATTAATCGGTTGCCGTTGCATAGCTGAAAAAATCCGGGACAGTTTATTTCCGGTTGAAGAATATCAGCTTGGATGTTGAAAGTACCGGTTTCTTCAACTTGCGTGTCGGTAACAAAGCTCCTTATTTTCGACATTCCACCATTGGCAAGAATAACCAAATCTGCTGTTTCACTCGGTTTATTCTCAAAAGTTAGTGTCCACTTCTTCTTACCAGGTTCAAGCATAACAAGTTTTCTATCCCAAATAACCGTGTCGTTTTCTAAACTATTCAACAAGATAGCCCTTAAGTCATTTCTGTTTATTTCAGGATTGTCAAATCGATTTTCGGGCTTTACATTTTTTGTGGATAAAATATTGCCTTTTTCATCAGCAATATTTACACCCATTGGTAAGGCTAAGTCATAATAAGTTTGTAACAATCCCGCTTTTTTCATTGCTTCCTGACCTGAACCTTTGTGTAGGTCAAGGGTTCCACCAAAAATTCTTGCCTCTCGGTCGTTGTCTCTTTCGTAAACTGAAACGTCTATGCCGTTTTGCTGTAATAATTTTGCCATAGTCAGTCCAACGGGTCCACCACCAATTATTGCAACGTTCTTATCACTAAGTAAATTCATTTGTTTGTCCGTATCTATTCGCATTGTCATTCAAAAATGGCACATAACAAGTGGCTATACGCCAAATGGCGTATATATCCACTATATCTTATTTTGCTAAACCTTTCATTATCAGTGACAAATCCGTTTTCAACCGTTTACCGTTCGTTTCTACTCTCTCAAAAGGATTTATATTCATAGTGCTTTTTGTTAAGTTTTGCTCAAATATACAAATCCTTTCTATATATCTAACAAATCCATCGGACTTTTTAATTGTTCCATTCCCTTGGTGGTAATATGTGTATAAACCTCAGTTGTTTTACTGCTTGAATGACCTAACAACGATTGAATATAACGTAAACTCGTACCATTCTCAAGCAAATGCGTTGCAAAGCTATGTCGTAAGGTATGTACAGTAACTTCCTTTTGAATCTTTGCTTTTAAAACAGCTGCTTTAAAAATGTTTTGAATACTTCGGCTTGAGTATGCGCCACCTTTTTGACCTTCAAATAAATAATCTTTTGGTTTATATTCCATAAAGTATGTTCTTAAAATAATTAATGTTTTCTCAGATAAAATGGTATAACGATCTCTTTTTCCTTTTGACTGTTCTATACGAATTTGCATGCGCTTGGAGTCAATGTCTTTTATTTTCAGGTTTATACATTCAGAAATGCGCAAACCTGCCGAATAAATAGTCATCAGAATAGCCTTGTGTTTCACGTTTTCAATAGCGCGTAGTACCCGAATGGTTTCTTCTTCACTCATCACAACAGGAAGTGTTTTTTCTTTTTTTGGTCTTTCGATGAAATATGTTTTCCGTTGTCCACCCAAAACACGTTCGTAATAAAACTGGCACTGTTGCAAAGTTAGCGATGAGGCAGCCTTTTGTCTTATTCAAAGGCCTTACATTTCAAAAACTCTGCTTACCAGGCGCATTTCGCCCAGGGGATCACCATAATAAAATGCTGAGGCCTGGCCTTTGCGTAGTGCACGCATCACCTCAATACCTTTGATGGTGGCGTAAGCCGTCTTCATGGATTTAAATCCCAGCGTGGCGCCGATTATCCGTTTCAGTTTGCCATGATCGCATTCAATCACGTTGTTCCGGTACTTAATCTGTCGGTGTTCAACGTCAGACGGGCACCGGCCTTCGCGTTTGAGCAGAGCAAGCGCGCGACCATAGGCGGGCGCTTTATCCGTGTTGATGAATCGCGGGATCTGCCACTTCTTCACGTTGTTGAGGATTTTACCCAGAAACCGGTATGCAGCTTTGCTGTTACGACGGGAGGAGAGATAAAAATCGACAGTGCGGCCCCGGCTGTCGACGGCCCGGTACAGATACGCCCAGCGGCCATTGACCTTCACGTAGGTTTCATCCATGTGCCACGGGCGAAGATCGGAAGGGTTACGCCAGTACCAGCGCAGCCGTTTTTCCATTTCAGGCGCATAACGCTGAACCCAGCGGTAAATCGTGGAGTGATCGACATTCACTCCGCGTTCAGCCAGCATCTCCTGCAGCTCACGGTAACTGATGCCGTATTTGCAGTACCAGCGTACGGCCCACAGAATGATGTCACGCTGAAAATGCCGGCCTTTGAATGGGTTCATGTGCAGCTCCATCAGCAAAAGGGGATGATAAGTTTATCACCACCGACTATTTGCAACAGTGCCGATAAAAATATATCATCATGAACAATAAAACTGTCTGCTTACATAAACAGTAATACAAGGGGTGTTATGAGCCATATTCAACGGGAAACGTCTTGCTCGAGGCCGCGATTAAATTCCAACCTGGATGCTGATTTATATGGGTATAGATGGGCTCGCGATAATGTCGGGCAATCAGGTGCGACAATCTATCGATTGTATGGGAAGCCCGATGCGCCAGAGTTGTTTCTGAAACATGGCAAAGGTAGCGTTGCCAATGATGTTACAGATGAGATGGTCAGACTAAACTGGCTGACGGCATTTATGCCTCTTCCGACCATCAAGCATTTTATCCGTACTCCTGATGATGCATGGTTACTCACCACTGCGATCCCCGGGAAAACAGCATTCCAGGTATTAGAAGAATATCCTGATTCAGGTGAAAATATTGTTGATGCGCTGGCAGCGTTCCTGCGCCGGTTGCATTCGATTCCTGTTTGTAATTGTCCTTTTAACAGCGATCGCGCATTTCGTCTCGCTCAGGCGCAATCACGAATGAATAACGGTTTGGTTGATGCGAGTGATTTTGATGACGAGCGTAATGGCTGGCCTGTTGAACAAGTCTGGAAAGAAATGCATAAGCTTTTGCCATTCTCACCGGATTCAGTCGTCACTCATGGTGATTTCTCACTTGATAACCTTATTTTTGACGAGGGGAAATTAATAGGTTGTATTGATGTTGGACGAGTCGGAATCGCAGACCGATACCAGGATCTTGCCATCCTATGGAACTGCCTCGGTGAGTTTTCTCCTTCATTACAGAAACGGCTTTTTCAAAAATATGGTATTGATAATCCTGATATGAATAAATTGCAGTTTCATTTGATGCTCGATGAGTTTTTCTAATCAGAATTGGTTAATTGGTTGTAACACTGGCAGAGCATTACGCTGACTTGACGGGACGGCGCTTCCCTACCCTCATGGCCGCCTCCCAGGAATCGACCCAGGTGCTTATCGTGGACATAATCCTTTACTCATAAATTTATCTTATTCCATTATTGTACCTGTCACGCAAAACTTGCAGAAAAGCCATAAACGCAGGAGAATCCTGTCGGCGGTGAGGATAATAAATATGGTAGCCGTCAAAATATGGACACCACTCGGTCAGAACAGCAATCAGCTTGCCGCTTTTGATATATCCATCTGCAACATACTCGGGAATATAGGCAATCCCCAGCCCGTCTAATGCTGCATCGAGCTGATGAATCGTGCTGTTCGCAATATATTGCCCTTTGACTTTCAGACTGAATTTCTGAGCATCTTTCTCGAATTCCCAGGCGTACAATCCACTCGTATCAGAATAGCGGACGTTAATGCAGTTGTGGTTCAAAAGATCCTGCGGCTTCCTGGGCTTAGCATAACGCTTAAAATGGCACTGTTGCAAAGTTAGCGATGAGGCAGCCTTTTGTCTTATTCAAAGGCCTTACATTTCAAAAACTCTGCTTACCAGGCGCATTTCGCCCAGGGGATCACCATAATAAAATGCTGAGGCCTGGC